>NZ_JBSFMM010000199.1:0-20413 GCF_053599555.1 Streptomyces sp. NPDC000941 | reverse complement strand
CCGCTGCACCCATTGCCCCCGCCGATCGACGATCCGGACACGTTAGCCCACCTCAAGATACGTCGACACGATCGCCTCGGCGGCATCCTCCACGAGTACCGGCATGCGGCGTGACCTGCATGGATGACGTTTCCGGCAAGGGCAACCCTGGTCGCCGCCGGCGTCAGCTCCCTGCCCGGTCACCGGGCGGCCACCGGATCGGCCCTGGTCAACTCCGTGCGTCAGATATCCGCCACCGTGGGCGTCGCGCTCCTCGTCGCCATCGTCGGCACGCACGTCGGCCCCGCGCAGCGACAGGACTCCCGTGCCGCATGGCTGGTGGCGGCGGCGCTGAGCGTCGCGACGGCCGTCGTCGGCGTGCGGATCACCCGTACCGCCACCCGCACACGCGAGACCGCCGCCCCGGCGGGGGCCCCGGCCACCCCGCTCACCGAACCGCGCTGAAGCACTCACCCACACACCCGCTGGAGCCTCCGCCCCTCGGCAACGCAGTGAAGGACACGGAGACATGACACGCATCCTCATCGTCGGCGCAGGTGCCACCGGCGGCTACTTCGGCGCCCGACTCGCCCGCGCGGCACGCGATGTGACGTTCCTGGTCCGCCCCCGTCGCGCCGCCGAACTGCGCGCCGACGGGCTGCGCATCACCACACTGGAGGGATCCGAACGCCTGGAGCCGAAGCTGGTCACCGCCACGGAACTCGACGGTTCCTACGACCTGGTCCTGCTGACCGTGAAAGCCGGTTCCCTCGAAGCTGGCCTCCAGGACCTCAAGCCGGCGGTCGGCCCGCGCACTGCGATCGTCCCCTTCCTCAACGGCATCGACCACCTCGACGTGATCGACACCCAGTTCCCCTCAGCCGTCCTCGGAGCCGTCGTGAAGGTCGCGGCGCAGCTCACCCCGGACGGCGCGATCACCGTGTCGGCACCGGGCGCGAGCCTCGAGATCGGCGAACTCGACGGAGGACACACGGCCCGTCTACGCGACACGGCCGCCGCGCTGGACGTCGCCGGCTTCGACGTCCAGGTCTCCGACCGCATCCTCACGTCGATGTGGCACAAGTGGGTCTTCATCGCCACGACCACCACCATCACCTGCATCGCGCAGGGCACCATCGGTGACGTGGCGGCGGTGAGCGGCGGCAAGGGGTTCGCTGACGCGGTCCTCGCCGAGGCCGCCGCCGTGTCCGGCGCGGCCGGTCACCCCCTGCCCGACGCCGCCTACGTCGCGCTGCAGGCCACCGTGACGCAGGAGGGTTCGCCCTTCGCCCCGTCGATGTACCGGGACGTCCTGGACGTGCGGCCCACGGAGGTCGAGCACGTCATGGCCTCCCTTGCCCGTGCGGCGAAGCGACTCGACCTGTCCGCTCCGCTGCTGAACGCCGCCGTGGTCCGCCTCCGGGTGCACAACCAGCGCGTCGCGAACGCCTCCCGGCCGGGCTGAGACCGGGCGGACGGCAACCGAACGTCCGACGCACCGCGCTCGCCGCGGCCTCGAGCGGGCCGCGGCGACCGGTTCCCGGGCGGTTCCTCACGCCTGGGGAACACCTCCGGTCGCGGGGGTGCGGGTCGTGCGCAGGCGCTGGGCGAGCAGGGCGAGGGCGCAGAGGGCGGCGACCGTCGCCGCGTAGGTGACGAACGTGTCCTGCAGACCGGCGTGCGTGGCGGCGATGCCGGCGATCACGGCCGGGATGCTGAAGGCCAGGTAGGAGATGACGAAGGCGACGGAGAGCAGCTCGCTGCGTTCGGCGGGGCGGGCTATCCGGGCCAGGGTGCCGAAGCTGGCGAGGGCGGAGCCGCCGAAGCCGACGCCCGCGATCGCGGTTCCGAGCGCAGCCGCGGTCAGGGAGTGCTCCTCCACACCGGTCAGGGCGACGGCCGTGCCGACGAGGAGCAGGGTCGCGCTGACGGCGAGGGTCCGTCCGACGGGCCAGCCGCGCAGGGCGAGGGCGGTGACGAAGGCCGGGCCGGTGAGCAGGGTGACCACGAGTCCGCCGACGACGTGGCTGGAGAGGCCGAACAGGCCGACGGCGACGGACGGGCCGAGGGAGAGGTAGAGGCCGCCGAGCGCCCAGCTCGCGATGAGGATCGGGACCAGGCTCAGCAGGTCGGCCCGCAGGTGGGGGGCGATCCGCAGGCGGGGCTGGAGCGAGCGGGCGGCGCCGGGGCGGCGCAGCGAGGTCTCGGGCAGGGCCGACAGGAGGGCGCCGGCCACCACGAGGGCGAGGAGCAGCAGCACGTAGACGAGGCGGGTGGGGTGCGGCCCGTACTCGATGAGGAGCCCGCATCCGAGCGAGCCCAGTCCGAGTCCGAAGGTGGGTGCGGTGCCCGTGACGAGGCCGGCCCGGTGCGGGGCGTGCGCGGGGTTGAGGTCGGACAGGGCGGCGCCGAGCGTGGTCATGGCGGCCCCGGTGGCGATGCCCTGGATGAAGCGTGCCGTCAGCAGCAGGCCGACGTTGCCCGCGGTGAGGAACAGGACCATCGAGACCGCTTCGAGGGCGATCGCGGAGAGCAGGACCGGACGGCGGCCGAGGTGGTCGGAGAGGGCGCCGAGGACGAGCAGCGCCCCGATCATGCCGAGCACGTAGACGGCGAAGACCGTGGTAAGGGTGGTGGCGGAGAAGTGCCATTCCTGCTGGTAGACGACATAGAGCGGGGAGGGCGCGCTGGAGGCGGCCATGAACAGCACGAAGACGACCGCGAGGGAGGCGAAGGCGACGGGACGGCTCAGCCGTCGTCGCCTCTCCTCCGGTGGCGCCACCCGGGCGGTGGGCGGCGGGGAGGGCTGGAGCTGGGACGGGGCGGGACCTGACACGACGCGACTCCAAAAGCAGTGATCGATGCGTTTAGGACGCTACCACTAACGCAATGATCAGTGCGATAATTTCCCCATGGCTGACTCGTCGACCCAGGTACGTCCCGGCGGCCGCTCCGCGAAGGTGCGGGCGGCCGTCCACCGTGCCGTCGCAGAACTCCTCGCCGAGGAGGATGCGGAGACCCTGACCCTGCCCGCCGTGGCCGCGCGCGCCGGCGTGCACCCCACCACCTTGTACCGGCGCTGGGGGTCCGCCGCCCAGCTACTCAACGACGTCGCCACCAGCCGCTTCACCGGCGACCTGGTCGTCCCCGACTCCGGCTCCCTCGCCCGCGACCTCCAGCGCTGGCTCGCCGATGTGGCCACCGACGTCGCCGACCCGGACACGCTCGCCCTCATGCGGGCGACCATCGGCTCCGGCCCGGCGGGCGGCTGCGCCTGCGTCGAGGACCGCCACCGCCAGCTCGGCGCGATCATCCGGCGCGAACAGGACCGCGGGGGGACGGCACTCGACGTGGAGACCGCGGCGGACTTCCTCCTCGGCCCGCTCTACTACCGCGCCATTTTCACCCCCGAGCCTGCCTCCGCCGACTGGGCCCGCACACTGGTGTCCACCTATCTGGCGACGCTCCGGACGCCCTGAGCCGCACACGGACCGCGGGGGCGCGGCGTGGCGCACGCACAGGCATCTCGCCTGGGCGGCCCCTTCGGTATCAGGCGCAGTACCTGTGGGACTCTGTCGCCCGATTCGCGGTGAGGCCCGATTCGATCAGCGTGACCTGAGCATTCAGCGTCAGCGGCCTACCGGTTGGGCCAGGTCGACCGAATCGGGCGACAGAGTCCCACAGGTCGCTCGTAGGCAGCAGGCGGAGCATCGCGAACGCGTGAGTCACAGCCAGGTAGCCCAGTCGCAGCAGCACGACCGAACATCATTCCGCGCGATCGATACCCACGCGAGAGGGTAGGTTCAAGCGATCGCCGTCGAAGTCCGAACAACCCGCTCACCGCTTCCCATCAGCGCGGATGGGGTTTTGGCAAGCGACACGATCCTGTTGCCCATTTACCGTTTGGGCTGGTCGGGGTGTTGATTGTTGCGGCAGGCTGGTCTGGTGGCCGGTCTTTCTCGTTCCCGGTCACGGAGTGGGAGGGGCACGGTGTCGATGGAGCCGCGGTCGTGGCCGGGGCCGGCGCCGGAGGTGGCTCGGGCGGTGCGGGCGAAGTACCGGGGACGTCAGGTGCCGTTGCCGGTTGTGGTGCGTGATCGGCTGGGTGAGTTGTTCGCGGATGCCGAGTTCGCGGAAGCGTTCGCGGTGACGGGGCCGCGTGGCTGGTCACCGGGCCGCTTGGCACTGGTCACGGTGCTGCAGATGGCGGAGAACCTGACCGACCGGCAGGCTGCTGAAGCGGTGCGGGACAAACCCACCCGCTACAACTACCTGCTGGCCGCTACCCAGCTGGCCCGCTACCTGGCCCAGCACTGCGCTTGCCGAATACCTCGTCCGTGCAGGTCACGCGGCATGTCTGTATTCGTGGAGGATGCCTGAAGGGTGTCTTTATTGCCGTACGGTGGTTGACCTGGGGCTTTGTGATCGCTCAAGTGTGGGCATGATCAGTGATCGTGGGTCTGCGACTGCTTTACCTGGTCTTCTGCCGGCTGTTGGGCTGCTTGCTTTTGCTGGGCCGATCGACCGCAACGCCGAGATCCTTGCCCTTCGTCATGAGGTCGCTGTGCTTCGTCGGCAGGTAGAGCGGCCGCGGCTCTCATGGGCTGACCGTGCCGTGCTCTCCGCTCTCGCACGGCACCTGCCTCCAAGGTGAACTGCGACGGCTTGGCCATCGGATCGCCGCCGCCACGATCCGGCGCGTCCTGCGCCGCTCCGGCCTGCCACCCGCACCGCAGCGCGCCTCCCAGCAGACCTGGCGCTCCTTCCTCCGCTCACAGGCCCACACGCTGCTCGCCTGCGACTTCATGCACGTGGAGACCGTCTTCCTCCGACGTCTCTACGTCTTCTTCGTCATGGAGATCGCCACCCGGCGCGTCCATGTCCTGGGTGTCACCGCCCACCCGACCGGCGCATGGGTCACCCAACTCGCCCGCAACCTGCTCATGGACCTCGAGAACAGGGCGGATTGCTTCCGGTTCCTCATCCGGGACCGGGACAGCAAGTTCACCGCCGCGTTCGACGCCGTCTTCGCCGATAAAGGTACAGCCGTCATCCCGACTCCGCCGCAAAGCCCACGGTCAAACGCGTTCGCCGAACGATGGATACGCACAGCCCGCGCAGAGTGCACCGACCGGCTCCTCATCACCGGCGAACGACACCTGCGCACGGTCCTCACCACGTACGCCCAGCACTACAACACCGGACGGGCCCACCGCAGCTTCGGCCTACGAGCACCCGACGACGACCCGAACGTCATCTTCCTGCCCGCCACCCGCGTCAGGCGCCGCCAGGTACTTGGCGGACTGCTCAACGAGTACCGCACCCTGTCACCCCGGTTGCCTCATCATCCAAAGGAAACGCCCAGCTCAGCAGCCTAATCGGAATATTGACACCCTTCAGCCCGAGCGGATCGCTCCACACGGTGTCGCTGTTCACGCCGGGGAACGTGGCGCCGAGATAAACTTGCTTGCCGGACTTGCGCTTGCCTCGCGGAACGGCCCGCTGTGGCGCAGGGCCGGTACTGCGCCGTCCACCGGCGCGCTCAGTCCGGTTGGTGTTCATCGCTGTTGGGCGCCGGTGTCGAGCACGTACAGCTCCGGCAGGTTGACGACGATGGCCTCCTGGGTGCTGCGGGCGATCACCACGACGGCCTCCTCGTCCGGACTGGGGTTCTCCTCGCGGTGCGGGACGTACGGCGGTACGAAGATGTAGTCGCCGGGCGAGGTGCGGATGCGGACCTCCTCGGGCGTGCCGCTGGAGTCGTCGAGGAAGACGAACTCCGGGTGTCCCTTCACCACGTGGATCGCCGTCTCGGAGGCTCCGTGGTGGTGGTTGGAGGATGCGGTGTCGGGGGCGACATGCGTCTGGCCCATCCAGATGCGTTCCGAGCCGACGCTGCGGCCGCTGATCGCGGCGAAACGCCGCATTCCGCCGGTCTGCGCGGTGTCGCCGTCGAGGGTGTCGGGGCGGATGTGGTGCAGCCGTGCGTGGAGCGGCAGCGAGGCACCGCCTTTGTCGTGGTCGGGGAGATCGGGGTGGAAGTCGTCCTTCTGGTGCTCGGCGGCGTGATCACCGGAGGGAGCGCTGCCGGACTGGGGTGAGGCGGGGGAAGGCATGTGAGTTCCTGCTCGTCGGGGTGGGGGAGGGTGAGGTCGCGTCGATCTGGGCCTGTTCGCCCGAGGGAGCGGTGCGGGAATGGGCAGCGCCGGGCGTGCGGTCCCGGCGCCGACCGTAGAGAGCCGCGCGAATGGATGTCAAGATGTGTCCATTGCCGCCGAGCTGGCGTTTCCCCCTTCGCACGCGGTGGCGGCCACGGACAGAACCCCCCGGAGAGACGGTGCACATGCAGATCTCGGCGAAGGCGGACTACGCGGTGCGGGCGCTCGTCGAACTCGCGGCGGACAGCGAACGGCCGCAGACCTGCGAGGGCATAGCCTCCGCGCAGGACATCCCGTTCCGCTTCCTGAAGTCGGTCGTCCAGGACCTGCGGAAGGCGGGCCTGGTCCGCAGTCAGCGCGGCTGCGAGGGCGGTTACTGGCTCGGCCGCGACGCGGAGATGATCACTGTCGCCGAGGTGATGGCCGCCGTCGACGGTGAGTTCCTCACCCTGCGGGGCCTGCGACCGGATGCGCTGGTCTACCCGGGGGCCGCTGAGGGCCTTCCGGAGCTGTGGCGTTCGGTCGAGGCCGCCGCGTACGAGGTGCTCGGACGGACGACCATCGCCGCACTCGCGGAGCGGGGCGCGAAGACGCCGGCCGGCGGAGCGCCCGAGGGCGCCGCGGCGCGTGGCTCTGCGGTGCCGGCATGAGCTGGGTGGGTGCGGAGAGCGGCGGGCAGGTCCGACGAGGGGACGGAGGGGAGGCGTCGCCGGTCCTGTGGATCACCGAGTTCACCGACGCGGCCTGTCCGTGGGCCTGGGGCTCGGAGCCGGCCTTCCGGCTGCTGCGGCACACGCTCGGGCCGCGCGCCGCGTGGCGGCGGGCGTTCGGCATCCTCTTCGACGAGGACGACGACCCCGCCCCGGACCCGGATGCCGAGGCCCGCTGGTACCAGCGGTTCATTGGTGATGTCGCCCTTCACACTGGCGCGCCGTACGCGCACCGGCTGCACTGGCTGACACGCAGCAGCTGGCCCGCCTCCCTCGCCGCCAAGGCGTCGGAGGCGCAGGGCGCGGACGTCGCGGAGCGGGTGCTGCGACGTCTGCGGGAGACCACCTTCGTTCTGGGTTCTCCCGCTGACACTGAGGACGGCATCCGCGACGCCGTGTGCGGCGTGTCCGGTCTGGACGTCGAACGGCTGCTGCGCGACCTCGGGTCCTCGCGGGTCCGGGAGGCGGTCCGCGAGGACTGGGCCGAGACCCGGCGGCCGATCCCCGAGGTGATCGGCCTGGACGCCCCGGGGCCGCACGGCGGACGGGCCAAGGAGGTCGGGGAGCGGCGCCGATACGCCCTGCCGACGCTCCTGTTGGACGGGCCCGGTGGCCGGGTGTGCGTGCCGGGCTGGCGTCCCTTCGCGTTCTACCTCGACGCCGCGAGGGCCGCTGCCGGGGGCGTGGCCCTGCCCGACCCCGTGGCGATGTCGGCGGGTGAGGCGCTGAAGCGCTGGCGGAGTCTGACCGGGCCCGAACTGACCCTGCTCGCTGGGGTGTCCGACGCGCCGGCCCCGCCGGGCGAGGCCGTCCGGATCGAGACGGGGAACGGCCCGCTGTGGCTGCACCCCGACGAGGCGCGCTTCCACCCCGCCGTGCGGCAGGGTGGCCTGACGCGTTGACGAAAGCGCAGGTCGTCGGGGACCGAACAATGAGACACCTCGAGGTGTCCATTGACAGCGGCTCCTGCGACCACGACGATGTGGGACATGCATTCGACGCATCCGGGCGTGCTCTGTCGCTACGTGGACTACCTGCGTACCTCCAGCGCCCTCTGTCGCTGATCCGGCGGTCTCGCCGTCCGGGGAGGCTTGGCACGCCGTAGCCGGAAGGCGTCCCCTCCCGCCGGGCGGGCCTGGGAAACTTCCTCAATTCCCGCCCGGAGATCCGGTCGTCGGCTCTCGGGCCGCGGTATGACATCTGGCCGGACAAACAGCGAGCCGTTCGCGGCGTGTCGCAGCCCGCGGCGGTAGCCCTCGAGGGCGTCAGCGCCCGGAGGCATTCCCGCCACGCCGCGGCCCCCATGGCGACACCGAGAGGTGCGGCAGGTGGGCCGACGCACCGCACGAGCCCGACCGGCCTATCCCCCAACCTCCGGTTCCCGTAACACCCCTGCCTCCGCCCTCTTCCGCCTCGCGCCCCACCAGGCGCCGTACGGCTCTGCCCGCGTACCCGAGAGGACCGGCACGGCCGAGAAAGGTGCGCGCCCCCGTGCCGAACCACCGTTTCCCACCTCCCATCACCGACCTCCCCCCGTCCAGCTCCGGTTCCGGCTCCGGCCTCGGCCGGCGCTCCTTCCTCGGGCTCTCCCTCGGCGCCGGAGCGGCGCTCGCCCTCACCGCCTGCGGAGGCCAGTCCACGACGGGCGCCGCAGGCGCGGCCGCCACCCTCAAGTGGGGCTGGCAGCTGCCGACTTCCTGGGATCCGGTCACCTCGACCGCCGGATGGGACGTACACGACCTCTCGCTGGTCTACGCCGCGCTCACCAAGCTCGACCCCAAGGGCGACCCGGTCCCCGCCCTCGCCGGCTCCTGGACGTACAACGACGACGGGACCGTGGTCCGCTTCACCCTCCGCAAGGGCCTGAAGTTCAGCGACGGGACACCGCTGGACGCCACCGCCGTGAAGAAGAGCCTCGAACGCGGCCGTGACGACGAGAAGTCGCTGGTCGCCCCCCAGCTCACCGGTGTCGAAAAGGTCACCGCAGTCGACGACCACACCGTCGAATTGCGCCTGGCCGAGCCCGACTTCCAGATCCCCGCTCTCCTCGCCGGCAAGACCGGCATGGTCGTCAACCACAAGGTCTTCGAGAGCGACCCGGCGAGCCTGGCCACCAAGCCCGCGGGCGCGGGCCCGTACACCCTCGTCAGTTACGTCCAGAACTCCAAGGCGGTGCTTCGCCGCAACCCCGACTACTGGGACGCCGGGCAGATCAAGGTGGAGAACTTCGAGGTCCACCCGCTTCCCGAGCCCTCGACGGTCGTCGCCTCCCTGAAGTCCGGCGAGTACAACGTCGCGCAGATCCCCGGGAGCCAGGTCGAGGCGGCGCGGAAGGCCGGGCTGAAGGTGCAGGTCATCCCCTCCATGGTGGTGTCCGTCATCGATGTGCACAACGGCAGGGAGCCGTTCGACGACCCCGACGTCGTCCGCGCCCTGAAGCACGCGATCGACCGCGAGCAACTTCTCAAGACCGGCGCCTTCGGCTACGGCGAGGTCTCCCACCAGCCCTTCCCTGCGGGCTATCCGGGCCATGACCCCGAGTTGGAGAAGCTGTTCCCCTACGACCCCGAGAAGGCGAAGGAGCTGCTGGCCAAGGCGGGTCACGCGGACGGTCTTGAAATCACGCTCACCGCACAGAACGCCGAAGGCGTCGCGGAGCTGATCCAGGCCCAGCTGAAGAAGGTCGGCGTCACGGCGAAGCTCGAATCCATCCCCAAGGCCCGTGCCACCCAGATCGTCTACGTCCAGCGGAGCAAGTCCTTCTACCTCGACCAGTTCGCCGGGCGCGAGTCCGCCACCCAGGCCTTCCAGGTGCTCTTCGGCAAGCAAGGGCTGATGAACATCGGCCGCACCACCTCGCCCGAGCTGGAGAAGGCGCTCGAGGTCGTGCGCCGCACCCCGCTGGACGCCGCCGAGTACCCGGAACGGCTCCAGAAAGCGGTCGGCATCGCCGTACGGACCATGCCGAACATCTTCCTGTACACCATCCCGCGGATCCTGGCCCGCAACCCCAAGGTCTCCGAGATCCCGCACTACAGCGTCGTCCAGCGGTTCGAGGGGGTCACCGTCTCATGAGCGCTCCCGCCCTGACGGGCGACGGCCGGAAAGGGGCCCGGCCGCGCGGGTCGGCGCCGCCGCCGAAGCGGGCACGGCCGGCGTGGCCCTCACCGCCGGCAGCGGTGACGCGGCGGCTGGCCCGCGCGCCCCGCGCGCTTGGCCGGGTGCTCGCGGCCACCGCGACGGTCCTGCTGCTGGCCTCGCTCCTCACCTTCGCCCTCGGCGCCCTCTCCGACGCCAACCCGGCAGCCGCCGTGCTCGGTGACAACGCGACTCCGGCGGAAATCGCCCGCGTGGAGGCGCAGTTCGGCCTCGACCGGCCCCTGTACGCGCAGTACCTGAGCTGGCTCGGCAACGCGCTCTCCGGCGACCTGGGCGTCTCCTGGTTCACCGGCGTTCCCGTCGCCGACAGCATCGCCCAAGCGCTGCCGGTGGACCTGTCCATCGCCGGTCTCGCGCTGCTGCTCGCCGTGGTGTTGGGCGGCGGCGCGGGCATCGCGGCCGCGATGAACAACGGCGGACGCCTCGACCGGGCCATCACCCTCTTCTGCTCGGTGCTGGCCACCCTGCCGCCGTTCCTCATCGGGATCGTGCTGATCGTGGTCTTCGCGGTGCAACTCGGCACGCTGCCCACCGGAGGGTACGTACCGCTCGGGCAGAGCCCGGGGCAGTGGCTGCGGTACGCGCTCCTGCCCGCCGTCGCCCTCAGCCTGGACGCGGCCGCCGCCATCGCCCGTCAGCTGCGCACCTCGCTCGTCGGGGCGCTGCGCGAGAACTACGTGACCGGCGCGGAGATGCGGGGGTTCTCCACTCGGCGGGTGCTGTTCGGGCATGTGCTGCGCAACGCCGCCGGGCCCGCGCTGAGCGTCCTGGGCCTGAGCGTGCCGGTGATCATCGGCGGCGCCGTCGTCACCGAGAAGATCTTCAACCTGCCCGGTATCGCCCGGCTCTCGCTACAGGCCGCCGAGGAGCACGACATCCCCGTCATCCAGGGTGCCCTGCTGGTCACCATCGGCGTGGTGCTCATCGCCAACCTCGCGGTCAACGCGGCGCTCGCCGCCCTGAATCCGGCCGCCGCACGCCGGCAGGCGTCGGGGGGCCGTGGCCCAGCGCGGGAAGGGAGCCCCCGTTGAGAACACTGCGCCGCACCTGGCGGCTGCCGTCGGCCCGCGTCGCGCTGGCCATCCTGGGCGTGGTCGCGGTGCTGGCCGTGGCCGGCGGCGCCCTCGCCCCGTACGACCCGCTGGCGCAGCACCCGGACAGCATGCTGCGCGGGCCCAGCGCCGAACACCTCCTGGGCACCGACTATCTGGGGCGCGACGTCCTCAGCAGACTGCTGGCCGGGACCGGGCTGTCCGTCGTGGGCGCGCTGGAGGCCGTGGCCGCGGCCATGCTGCTGGGGATCGTGCCGGGCCTGGCGTCGGTGTGGCTGGGGCGGGCCGTCGAGTGGAGCACCCAGCGCGCCGCCGACACCTTGATGATCATGCCGTTCACCGTCTTCGCGATCGCGGTGGTCGGAGCGCTCGGCAACGGCATGCACCAGGCGATGCTCGCGCTCGGCGTGCTGTTCGCGCCGCTGTACTTCCGGGTCACGCGGGCGGCGGCCCTCGGGCTCAAGCAGGCCCAGTACGTCGAGGCGGCCGAACTGATGGGGGCGACCCGACGGCGGATCCTGGGCACCCACGTCTGGAGCAAGATCCTGCCGACCATCGCGGTCACCACAGGACAGGCCATCGGCCAGGCGCTCCTGGTCGTCGCCTCCCTGACCTTCCTGGGCCTGGGCGTCCAGCCACCGGCCCCGACCTGGGGCGGGATGCTCGCCTCCGACCTGAGCTATCTCGCGCAGCAGCCCTGGGCCCCGTTGATTCCCGGCGCCGCGATCATGATCACCGTCGGGGCCCTCAACATCCTCGCGGACGCGATCCGCGACAGCGACGCGCCGGGCGCGGGAGACGCCGCCGTCCGTGCCACTTCCCGCCCCCGCTCGTCGTCCCACTCCAGCCCCAAGGAGGCCGGCCGTGTCCCGACCGCTTGAGTCCCGAGCCGAGGGGCGGGCCGGTCCCGCACTGAGCGTCGACGGCCTCGAGGTCACCATCGGCGGGCAGGTGAAGGCCGTCCGGGGGGTGTCGTTCACCCTGGCCCGTGGCGAAGCCGTCGGCCTGGTGGGGGAGTCCGGCAGCGGCAAGAGCCTGACCTGCCGGTCCGTCCTTGGCGTGCTGCCCGGCGGCTGTGAGATCTCCGGCGGAAGGATCGGCCTGGGCACGGACGCCGACGGCGACGGCGCGGCCACCGAACTCACCGCGCTCACCCGCAGAGGGTGGGACGCCGTCCGGGGCCGGCGCGTCGGCGCGGTCTTCCAGGACCCCGCCTCGTACCTCAACCCCTCCCTCACAGTCGGGCGCCAGCTTGCCGAGCAACTGAGAGTGGGCGGCGGCCTGTCCCGGTCCGCGGCGCACGCCCGCGCCGTCGAACTGCTCTCGGCCGTCGGCCTGCACCGCCCCGACGAGGTCTTCCACCAGTACCCGGACGAGCTGTCCGGCGGGATGCTCCAGCGGGTCCTCATCGCCATCGCCGTGTCGCTGGAACCCGAACTGCTCATCGCCGACGAGGCCACGACCGCGCTCGACGTCGTCATCCAGGCCGAGATCCTCGAACTCCTCGGGCGGCTGCGCGTCGAGCGGGGACTCGCGCTGCTGCTGGTCACCCACGACCTGGCGGTGGTCGCCGAGCACTGCGACCGCGTCCTGGTGATGTACGCGGGGGAGATCGTGGAGGACGGCCCCACCGCCGACGTGCTCGCCGCGCCCGCACACCCCTACACCGAGGCACTGCTCAATGTCGCCTCGATCGGCACATGGGGACGCCGTGAACTCGACGTCATCCCCGGCCAGCCTCCAGAGACCGGTGCGGAACTGCCCGGCTGCCGGTTCGCCGACCGCTGCGCGTACGCCACACCACAGTGCGCCGCGGCACCCGTCGCCCTCCGCACCGCCGGTGACCGGCGCCGGGCTCGTTGCCTGCGCCCCGCCGGGCTGCCCGACCCGTCGGCCGCCACCGTGGCCCCCGCGCCCGAGCCCGAAGGAGCCCCCGCATGACCAGCGCCCACCCCTCCCGGCCCGGGGACGGCGCGGGTGTCTGCGCGGGTGTCCTCGGGATCGAGGACACCACGAGAGGGGAGGCGGCGCCGCTGCTGCAGATCAGCGGACTGTCCGTCTCGTACGGTCGCCGTGCCACCTCTTGGCGGCGCGCGGGCGCCACCCGCGTTCTCTCCGATGTCGACCTGACCGTACGGGCCGGGGAGATCGTCGGGGTCATCGGCGAGACCGGCTCCGGCAAGACCACCCTGGCACGCGCCACCGTCGGGCTTGTGGCCCCCGACAGCGGGCGGATCCGCTTCGACGGACGCGAACTGACCGGGTTGCGCGGCGGGGAACTGCGAGCCTTCCGGCGCTCCGGGCGCGTGCAGTACATGTTCCAGGACCCGCTGCGGTCCCAGGACGCGGACCTGACGGTACGACAGATCGTGGCCGAGCCGCTCGCGATCGCGGGGGAGCTCGGCAGGCGGGAGCGGGCCGAGCGGGCCGACGAGGCACTGACCCTCGTCGGCCTGGACGCCGCCGCGATCGGATCGCGCGTGCCCGGCCAGATCTCCGGCGGGCAGCGACAGCGCGTCTCCCTGGCCCGCGCCATCGTCACCCGGCCCCGGCTGCTGCTCAGCGACGAGCCGGTCAGCGCCCTGGACGCGTCCAACCGCAACCTCGTGCTCAACCTGCTCAACCGGCTGCGCCGCGAACTCGGCCTCGCCATCGTCGTCATCTCCCACGACCTGAGCACACTGGCCGGCATCGCCGACCGGGTCGCCGTCCTCTACCGCGGCCGACTCGTCGAACAGGGCCCCGTCAGCGACGTACTGGAGCGCCCCAGGCACCCGTACACCGCCCTGCTCACCGCCTCCGCGCCGAGCGTCCGTGGCGAACACGCGGTGCCCCTGACCCAGTTGCGCCCGCGCGCGGACCGCGAGCCCTGGCCGGACGGGGAAGGCTGCGTCTTCGCGCCCCGATGCCGGTTCGCCGGCGCACACTGCCGTGACGAGCCCCGGCCCGTCGCCCTGCCCACCGCGCTGGACGAGGAGGGGACAGGCCGTACGGTCGCCTGCCACCACGCCGCCACCTGGCGCGCGGGCCTGGCCGCCGAAGAGCCCGCCGGCGACGAGGCGGTGATCCCCGTATGAGCGGCGACTCCGCAGCCCCGGCGCGGCCCACGACCTCCCACTGGGGGGCCTACAGCGTGCGCCCGCGGCCCGACGGCGGCCTCGGCATCCGGCCGCATCCCGAGGACCCGTCGCCGTCCCCACTGCTGGGCAACATCGAAGGAGCACTGCGCCACCCCACCCGCGTGCGGCGGCCCGCCGTGCGCCAGGGCTGGCTCGACCACGGACCCGCTCCCTCCGGCGGGCGCGGCCATGAGCCCTTCGTCGAGGTCGGCTGGGATGAGGCGCTCGACCTCGTGGCGGCCGAACTCGCCCGCGTCCGCGACGAACACGGCCCGCAGGCCGTCTTCGGAGGCTCGTACGGCTGGGGCTCGGCCGGGCGTTTCCACCACGCCCAGAGCCAGCTGCACCGCTTCCTGGCCCAGTACGGCGGCTACACCGCTTCCCGCAACAGCTACAGCCTCGGCGCCTCGCTGGTCCTGCTGCCCCATCTCGTGGGGCCCGCGGGCGCCGAAGCCGTGCTGCGCTCCGCGAGCAGCTGGCCCACCATCGCCGAGCACACCGAGCTGATCGTGGCGTTCGGCGGTATCCCCGCCAAGAACGTGTACGTCACCCCCGGCGGTATCACCCGCCACCACACCCCCGGCCACCTCGACGCACTCGCCGCCGCGGGCACCCACGTCGCGCTGGTCAGCCCGCTCCGCGCCGACCTGCCCGAGGATCTGGACACCACCTGGTACCCGGTCGCCCCCGCCACCGACACCGCGCTCATGCTCGGTCTCGCACACACCCTCCTGAGCGAGCGACTGCACGACCGCGCCTTCCTCGACCGCTGCACCACCGGCTTCGACGTGTTCGCCCGCTACCTCGAAGGACACACCGACGCCACGCCCAAGAGCGCCGACTGGGCCGCCCGCATCTGCGGCATCCCCGGCGAGGACATCCGCGGCCTCGCCCGCCGGATGGCCGCCGGCCGTACCCTGGTCACCGTCACCTGGTCCCTCCAGCGCGCCCAGCACGGTGAACAGCCCGTCTGGGGCGGGCTCGCCCTCGCCGCCATGCTCGGCCAGATCGGCCTACCCGGCGGCGGTTTCGGACACGGCTACGGCTCGATGGGCGACGTCGGCGACCACGGCCCCCAGCTGCCCCTGCCCCGGCTGCCCCAGGGCCCCAACCCCGTCGCGGAGTTCATCCCCTGCGCCCGCATCGCCGACCTGCTGCTGTCGCCGGGGGAGCGTTACGACTACGACGGTGAGCGCCGCACCTACCCCGACATCCGGCTGGTGTACTGGGCCGGCGGCAACCCCTTCCACCACCACCAGGACCTGGGGCGGCTGCGGCGGGCCTTCGGCCGCCCGGACACCATCGTGGTCCACGAGCCGTACTGGACCTCCACCGCACGCCACGCCGACATCGTCCTGCCCACGACCACCACCCTCGAACGCGAGGACATGGGCGGCGGGCGGCGCGACACCCACCTGATCGCCATGCACCGCGCGGTCGACCCCGTCGGCGAGGCCCGCGACGACCACACCGTCCTCGCCGCCCTGGCCGCCCGCCTCGGCTTCGCCGACCGCTTCACCGAGGGCCGCACCCCGCGCCAGTGGCTGGAGCACCTCTACGGCGAGTGGCGCGGGCGGATGCGCGACCTCGGCCACCAGGACGTGCCCCGGTTCGAAGAGTTCTGGACGGCCGGGGAGTACCGGCTGCCCGAAGGCCCGCGCCACTTCACCCTCTTCGAGGACTTCCGGCGCGACCCGCGAGCCCACTCGCTGGACACCCCGAGCGGCCGCATCGAGGTCTTCTCGGCCACCATCGCCGCCCTCGGCCTCCCCGACTGCCCCGGCCACCCCGCCTGGCTGGAACCGGACGAGTGGCCCGGCAGCCCCGACGCCCACCGGCACCCCCTGCTGCTGATCGCCAACCAGCCCGCCTCCCGGCTGCACAGCCAGCACGACGTCGGCGCGCTCAGCCTCGCCGCCAAAGTCGCGGGCCGCGAAGCCGTCGAACTCCACCCGGACGACGCAGCCGACCGCTCCATCCAGGACGGCGACGTCGTCCGGATCTTCAACGACCGCGGCGCGGTGCTCGCGGGCGCGGTACTCAGCGACGGGCTGCGGCGCGGCGTCCTGAGGCTGCCCACCGGGGCCTGGTTCGACCCCGTACCGGAGGGTGACGGCGTGCTGTGCGCACACGGCAACCCGAACACCCTCACCGCCGACATCCCCAGCTCCCGCCTGACCCAGGGGTGCACGGGCCAGCACGCGCTCGTCCAGGCCGAGAAGTACGCGGGCGAGCACCCGCCGGTGACGGTCCGGCGTCCGCCGCGCCTGCTCGCCACGCCCCCCGGGACCCGGCCCGCCGCGGGCACCGCGCACCGCACGACCACCGCCCACGAGACAGCCACCCCGGAGACCCTGTGACCTCCACCACCGCCCGGACCCACCGCCCCACCGCGCTCCCGCTCCCGGATCCCGCCCGGCTCCCCGCGCTCACCGCGGCGCTGGCCGCCCGCGCCCCCACACACGACCGTGACGCCTCCTTTCCTACCGAAGGGGTCGCCCTCGTCCACGAAGCGGGACTGCTCACCGCCACCGTCGCCGCGCGGCACGGCGGTCCCGGGGCCGGACTTGCGGACACCGTCCGCATCCTGCGCGCCCTCGGCGCCGGGGACCCGGCCGTGGCCCTGGTGACGGCCATGACCCTGTTCGTGCACGCCGCTGAGGCCCGTACGCCCGCCTGGCCCGCCACCGCCTACGCCGACCTGCTCGGCGAGGCGGCCGCGGGCCCGGCCCTGGTCAACGCGTTGCGGGTCGAGCCGGAACTGGGCAGCCCGATCCGCGGTGGGCTGCCCGCCACCACCGTCCGGCGCGACGGCGACCACTGGCTGCTGACGGGCCGGAAGATCTACTCCACGGGCGCGGTGGGGCTCAGCCGCATGCTGGTCTTCGCGCGCACCGAGCCCACCCGTGGCGAGCCCGTACGCGTCGGCACCTTCATCGTCCGCGCGGGCAGCCCCGGGCTGACGGTGGAGCCGACCTGGGACCATGTCGGCCTGCGGGCCAGCCGCAGCGACGACGTCATCCTGAACTCCGTACGGGTCCCCGTCGGCGACGTCATCGACCTCGCCGAGCCCGGCGACACGCCGGGCGCCCGCCCCGACCCGGTCACCGGCGCCTGGAACGCCCTCGGACTGACCGCGCTGTACCTCGGTGTCGCGGGCGCCGCCCGCGACTGGCTGATCGGCTTCCTCCACGAGCGCATGCCCACCGCCCTCGGCGCGCCGCTCGCGACCCTGCCCCGCTTCCAGAGCGCCGTCGGCGAGATCGAAACCGCCCTCATCGGCGCCGACACGCTCGTGGACGCCCTCGCCGCCCGCGTCGACGCGGGCGACCCGGAGGCCGCCGAACACGCGGGCGCCGCCAAGGTCCTCGGCATCCGTGCCGCAATCAGCGCCGTCGACCAGGCCGTCTCACTCACCGGCAACCACGGCCTCACACACGCCAACCCACTCCAGCGGCACCACCGGGACGTGCTCTGCGGCCGCGTGCACACCCCGCAGGAGGACTCCGTTCTCACCGCGACCGGCCGGGCGGCACTGGCCCGCCGGTCCGCCTCCACCGCGTCCGCCACTTCCACCAGGTCCAACCCGCCCGCACCGAAAGGCAACTGACCCATGACCGCACCATCCGCACCGCCGGTCGAGTTCATCGGCATGATCGGGACCCAGGAGGCCTCCGAGACCCGGCCCGCCACCGGCCCGGCGGTCGACCCCGACTACACCACCCGCTTCGCCCGTGCCCACGAGGACGCGGGCTTCGACCGGATCCTCATCGGCTACAGCTCCGGCCGGCCCGACGGCCCCCAGGTGGCCGCGTATGTCGCGGCCCGCACCGAACGGATCGGGCTGCTCATCGCCCACCGCCCCGGCTTCATCGCCCCCACCCTAGCCGCCCGGAGCTTCGCCACCCTCGACCAGTTCACCGGCGGCCGCGTCGCCGTGCACACCATCACCGGCGGCAACGACGCGGAACAGCGCAAGGACGGCGACTACCTGGACAAGGAGGAGCGCTACGACCGCACCGACGAGTACCTGGGCATCCTGCGCACCGCCTGGTCCTCCACCGAGCCGTTCAGCCACGAGGGGCGCCACTACCGGTTCGAGGACTACTCCGCCCAGGTGCTCCCCTTCCGCGCGTCCGGTATCCCGCTGTACTTCGGCGGCTCCTCCGAGGCCGCCTACCGGGTGGGCGGCAAGCACGCCGACACCTTCGCGCTGTGGGGCGAACCGCTCGCGGAGACCGCCGAGCAGATCGCCTCCGTACGCGCTGCCGCGGCGGCCGCCGGACGCGCCGAGCCACCTGGGATCAGCGTGTCCTTCCGCCCGATCCTCGCCCCCACCGAGGAACTGGCCTGGGAACGGGCCCACCGCATCCTGGACACCATCAAGGCCGGCGCGGGACGCCCCTTCTTCCACCAACAGAACGGCGAGCACACGCCCCAGAACGCCGGGTCCCGGCGGCTGCTCGCGGCCGCCGCCAAGGCCGACCTCCACGACCGCGCACTGTGGACCCCCACCGCCACCGCGACCGGCGCGGGCGGCAACACCACAGCCCTCGTGGGCACCCCGGAGACCGTCGCCCAGGCGTTGCTCGACTACGTCGACATCGGCGTCACCACCGTCCTCATCCGTGGCTTCGACCCTCTCGACGACGCCATCGACTACGGCCGCCACCTGATTCCCCTCGTACGCCAGGAGCTCGCCCACCGCGCCGCCACCGCCCCGTCCGCCCTCACCACCGTGGGAAACGCCCGATGACCACCGCACCCGCCACCACGGTCCACAGCTGGCAGCCGCCCGCCGGAATCGCGCCGCGCGGTACCCTGCTCGTCCTGCCCGGTCGCGGCGAACACGGCGGCACGTACGAGCGATTCGGCCGCCGGCTGGCGACCGACGGCTATGTCGTGCACGCCCTCGGCACGACCCCGGAGTCCACGGCGTGGGAGGTGCTGGTCGCGGCGCGGGCAGCGGTGGGCGAACACTCGGTCGCCCCGCTCGTCCTGGTCGGCAGCGACACCGGCGCCCTTCAGGCCCTGCACGCGGCCGCTGCCGCCGATCCGCCACTGGCACCGGCAGGCCTCATCCTCGCCGGAACCGCACTCACGCCGCCTACCGGCCCCACGCCGCCCACCGGATCCGCCGGCACCGGTGAGGCCCCTGGCTGGGACGCCGAGTTGGCGGCGCGCACCGCATGCCCGACCCACCGCAAGCGCATCACCGACGACCAGGCATTCGTACGAGGACGCCTCTTCGGCCCCGTACCGGCACATCTGCTCCCCGAGACCCGGCCCGACCTGCCCGCCCTGGTCCTGCACGGCGAGGCGGACCCGGTCTCCCCGCTGGAGCAGGCCCGCGAACTGGCCGGCCGGCTGCCGCGCGCGACCTTCGGCGTGCTCCACGAGGGCGTGCACGACGTGCTGAACGACGCCACGCACCGCACCACGGCTGCCACCGTCGTGCTGTGGCTGGAACGCCTGCGCGCCGACAGGACACTGCGCCCCCTCCTCACCCTCGAAAGCGGCGCGCCACCCGCACATTCCTGACCGCCCGACACCACCGTACGAAGGGAAGCGGTATGACCGTGTCCACCGACCGCCCCGCCGAACCGGACACCGCCCTCACCGGAGCCGAAGGGGGCGACATCCTGCGCCGTACCTTGCGGCGTCACGCCGCCGGCGTCACGGTCATCACCGTGCCGGGTCCCGCCGGGTTCACCGCGACCTCGTTCACCTCGGTCTCGCTCGACCCGCCCCTGGTCTCGTTCTATCTGGGCACCACCGCCTCGACCGCCGGCGCCGTCCAGCGCGCGGACCGCTTCGCCGTCCATGTGCTGGGCATCGACAACACCGCGCTCGCCCAGCGGTTCGCCCGCAGCGGCATCGACCGTTTTTCGGACGTCTCCTGGCAGGACGCGGGCGACGGGCTTCCCGTGCTGGACGGGGTACCTGCCTGGCTCACCGCTCGCGTGACCCGGTGCGAACGGATCGGAGACCACTTCCTCGTCATCGGCGAGGTCCAGTCCGGTGGCGGCCCCGCCGAGGGCCCCGCCCTCGTCCACCACGACGGCGTGTTCGCCACGGCCATAAGCATCGCTTGACAAACGGACTGTCGCCCGCCGGGTGGGGACCCGGCGGGGGGCAGTGGTGCGGGCCCGGGCGGGGGGCAGATAGGGAGAGCGGGGGGGGGGGGAAGAGTGTGGAGACACAAGGGGAGTAAAAGGGGGGGGGCCGGTGAGTAA
>NZ_JBSFMM010000198.1:0-20537 GCF_053599555.1 Streptomyces sp. NPDC000941 | reverse complement strand
GCGACGGCGAGCACCGCGCCGCCGGCCAGCACCCGGCGCCTGCTGAGCAGCGGAGTGCGCACCTCGTCGTGCAGGCTGCGCTGCGCCGCGGTCACCTGCAGCTCGACCGCGCCGAGCCAGCCCGCGGTGTTCGCCGGGCGCAGCCGGTCCTGCAGCTGCGCGACGGTCGGACGCCGGGCGGGGTCCTTGTCGAGGCAGGCGGCGACGGTGCCGAGCAGGGCCTGCGGGACGCCGTCCAGCTCCGGTTCCTCGTGGGCGGCGCGGTAGAGCAGTGCGTGCGCCGCGCCGGTGCCGAAGGGCGGGGCGCCGGTGGCGGCGAAGGCGAGCACGGCGCCGAGCGCGAACACGTCGCTGGCGGGGGTGAGTTCGGCCCCTGTTGACTGTTCGGGCGACATGAAGCCGGGCGACCCGATGATCTGGCCTTCCGCGGTGAGCACGGTCCCGTCGACGGCCCGGCTGATGCCGAAGTCGATGACCCTGGGCCCGTCGAGCGTGAGCAGGATGTTGGACGGCTTGAGGTCGCGGTGGACCAGTCCGGCGCGGTGGATGGCGGCCAGCGCCTCGGCCAGGCCCGCGCCGAACACGCGCAAGGTGGCCTCGGGCATCGGCCCGTGGGCCCCGATGGCGTCGGTGAGTGAGGGGCCGGGGATGTACGCGGTGGCGAGCCACGGCTGCGGCCCCTCGGGGTCGGCGTCGACGACGGGCGCGGTGAAGGCGCCGCCGACCGCGCGGGCGGCGTCCACCTCGGCCTTGAAGCGCCGCCGGAAGCCGGGATCGGCGGCCAGTTCGGGGCGTACGACCTTCACGGCGACGGCACGGCCGCTGCGCGACGCGGCCAGATGGACGCGGCCCATGCCGCCCGCGCCGAGTTCCCGGATCACCCGGTACGGTCCGATGTGTGTGGTGGTGTTGTGTGTGGTGGTGTTGTGTGTGGTGGCGTCGCCCTGCGTGGTCATGAGGTGGGGCTCCGGAAGGCGTAGAGGGTGGTGTCGGACGCGGCGTAGACGGTCGCGCCGGAGGCCTGCACCGACCAGGACTTCTTGCTCTTGGCTTCGGCCCCGGATGCCCGGTGCGCCCACAGCGGTTTGCCGTCCGAGGCGCGCAGCACGATGAAGCCCGGGGTGACGGCGCCGAACAGGGAGAGCGCGACCAGGGACTCGGTGACGGAGGGGCCCGGGTCGAGTGCGCCCGAGGGGTTGAGGGTCAGCGGACTCGGGGTGTGCCACAGCTGGCTGCCGTGGCGCGGGTCGAGGGCGAAGACGGTGCCCTGGCCGTCCGCGACGTAGGCCCGGTTGCCCCGGACCGTGGTGGGGCTCAGGTTCGTCGTCTCGTTGACGGCGGTCCACAGGTCGCGGCCGTCGGCAGTGCTCAATGCGCGCACCTTGACGTGGGTGACCAGCAGCGCGTTGCCGTCGGTGGCCAGTTTCGGGTAGGCGCCGGGCTTGATGACGTCTCGGACCGTCCAGCGGACCTCGCCGGAACGCAGCTCGATTCTGTGGACGTTGCCGTTGTCCTGCAAGAAGCAATGGCGCCCGTCGGCGACGGCCTGGAAGTCGGAGCCGTTCACCGTGCGGGACCAGAGCACCGACCCCTCGGCGAGGTCCACCGCGCACACGCTGTAGCCCTGATTGCCGCTGGTGCTGACGACGGCGACTGAGCCGGCGACGCTGAGGACGTCCTGGACCTGGTCGGCGTACGACCCCGTGTCCTTCTGCTCGGTGACCGTGTGGGTGAACTTCAGGTCACCCTTGGCGTCCACACCGAGCAGGTAGCCGCGCTCACCCGCCCAGGCCGTTCCGAACAGCGTCGAGCCCCGGACCGTGAGCCAGTCCGGCCCGCTGGAGGCGTCGGACGGTATGCGGGCCTTGGCAGTCCAGCGTTCCTTTCCGGTCGTGGTGTCGTAGGCGATGGCGGTCTGCTTGTCCCAATGCACCAACGTGGCTCCGAGAAGCCGTAGTTGGCCGTTCTCCACCCGCCGCAGCGGGCTCGACCACCGCGGCTCGGGGCCCGCGGGCACCTTGGCCGCGGGCCGTACCGTGGTGCCCGCGCCACCGCGGCGGCCCGCGGTACGGCCGGGCTCCGACCGCCGCCCGGCCACGACCGCGGCGCCCGCGGCCACCGCGGCGGCGCCACCGGCCACGGTGATCCACACGAAGCGGCGGCGGCTCGGCCTGCTCGGTTCCGCCGTGGTCAGCGAGGTCACGGGCATGGGGGGTGCGGCTACCAGGACGGCGGCGTGCGCCTCGCGGGTGGCGAGGTCGTCCCGCAGGCCCGGTGTGAGCAGCGCGGACGGTTCGGCGGGGCCGAGCGCGGCCAGCACCGCGCCGGTCGGCGGCCTGCGGGTGGGGTCCTTGTCCAGGCAGGCCGCGACCAGCGGACGCAAACCGTCGGGTACGCCGTCCAGCAGTGGCGGGGCGTGGACGGCCCGGTAGAGGATCTCGGCCGAGTTTCCGGCGCCGAAGGGGCCCCGGCCGGTGGCCGCGAAGACCAGGACGCAGCCGAGGGAGAAGACGTCGGCCGCAGGTCCGGCCTCGCGGCTCGACACGATCTGCTCGGGGGCCATGAACCCCGGCGTCCCGATCACGGCGTCCGTCCGGGTGACCTGCGTCGCGTCCGCCGCTCGGCTGATGCCGAAGTCGATGACGCGGGGCCCGTCTGCTGCCATGAGCACGTTGCCGGGCTTGAGGTCGCGGTGGACGATTCCGGCGGCGTGGATCGCGAGCAGCGCCTCGGCGAGGCCGGTGCCCAGGGCCCGCAGGGCCGGCTCGGTCAGCACGCCGAAGCGGCGTACGACGTCATGCAGGGACGGCGCGGGGATGTACGCGGTGGCCAGCCAGGGCTGCGGGGCTTCGGCATCCGCGTCGAGCACCGGAGGGGTGTAGAACCCGCTGACCCTGCGGGCGGCATCGGCCTCGCGCCGGAAACGCCCGCGGAAGTTCGGCGTCTCGGCGTACTCGGGCCGGATGACCTTCAGGGCGACCAGGCGCGATCCCGGTGACCTGGCCAGGAAGACCCGGCCCATGCCGCCTTCGCCAAGGAGCTGGAAGACCTCGTAGGGGCCGATCCGGCCGGGGCCCTGCGGCTGCGGGACCGTCGTGTGCGGCTCGAAGACTTTCGTATGCGGCTGCGGAACCGTGGGGTCGCTGCCGCCGTGTGCCGGTGTGTGCACCGTGATCGTGGACGCGGGTCAGCTCAGCGAACCGAGTACGTCGCGCGCGGCGGCGACGACGGCGTCCTCGGCCTGCTGCTGGTTCCTGCCGGGGTCCCCGGTGTCGTAGGTGAGGCTCACGGTGAACTCGGCATTGCCCTCACGGACGATCACCTGGGCCTCCGCCAGGTCGAAGGGGTCCTTGTCCACACCATGCACGAGGTAGGCGTCCTCGCCGAGCCCGCTGAGCGACCGGGAGTCGGTGGTCGTGCGCACCTTCTTCAAGGCCTCGAGGGCGCTCTTCTTGTGCACGTCGAACATGCCACTCGCCGACGGGCCGACCGTGAGGTTCACGTCCAGGCTCAGCGACCCGCCGCCCGAGCCGAACGGCACGTCCCAGCTCGGCATCCTGGTGATCATCGCTGCCATGGTGGCGTTGTCGAACTGCGACGGCTTGCACTCGGTTCCCGGTGCGATGCGCGCGATGGTGGACGCCTTGATCAGCCGGCACCCTTCGGGCACCTTGGTGAACGACTTCCCCGCCGCCGCCGGCGCCTGCGGCTTGGCGGCGCCGCCCGGGGCGCCGGACTGCTTCCCCTCCGCGGCGCTTTCGCCGTCACCCCCTGACATGGCGATGACCACACCGACGATCGCGGCCACGGCGAGGGCCGCACCGCCGCCGATCAGCCAGGGCCGCGTACGGCCGCCGCCCGGCCGCCCCGAGCCCGGGCCACCGCTCAGCGGCGACGTCGCCGGGACCGGCTGCGACCAGGCCGAAGGCGTGCCCAGCGGCTGGGGCGGGACCGGCGGCTGGGGCGTGCCTGGCGCCCCCTGCTGGGGGTCCGACTGCGGGGTTTTGCTCACGGGGTGGCTCGCTTTCCGATCTCGCCATCGGGACCGGCAGGGCCCGTCCCGTCGACCGGGCCGGAGCAAAGGCGCACCGGGGCCGGACACAACTTGCGAAACCCTTTCGCGAGGCGATGCAATGCCGATGAAATCTCGCTGAAGCAGCGGACGTGGGGGGGCTGGGGACTTGGGGGGCTGCGGGGCCATGGGGGACTTCGAGGTCGGTACGGTTCCGGCGGATTCGGGAGCGGATCAGGGAGCGGATCCGGCAGAAGCGACGGGACGGCTGCGGATCGACCTGCTCGGCCCGGTCAGAGCCCGCCGGGGCGGGGCACCGCTCGACATCGGCCCGGTACGACGGCAGGCGGTGCTGGCCGCGCTGATGCTCCGTACGGAGACACTGGTCACCCACCAGCAACTGCTCGATGACGTATGGGGAACCGAGCCCCCGGGGACCGGCCGCCGGGTCCTGCCGAGCTACGTCTACCCGCTGCGCAAGGCGCTGGACATGCCCGGAGCCCGGCCTGCCGAGTCGTTGATCCGCGGCGAGCACGGCGGCTACCGCTTCGTGCCGAGCGGCGCGCGGACGGACATCGGTCAGCTGGCCGAACAGGCCGCCGGCGCCCGGCGCGCGAAGGCCGCGGGCGAGCTCGACACCGCCCTCGACCACTGCACCCGGGCCCTGCGGCTGTTCCGCGGCGAGCCGCTGCCCGGCCTGCCGGGACCATTCGCGGACACGGAGCGGCAGCGTCTCGCCCGGCAGCGGCGCACCCTCCACGAACAGCGGGCGGAGTGCCTGGTGCTCCTCGGCCGCTATACGGATGCCCTGGACGACCTCATGTCCGCGCCCACGGCGGAGCCGTACGACGAGCCGCTCGCCGCCCTGCGGATGCGCGCGCTGTACGGCAGTGGCCGGCAGGCCGAGGCGCTCACCGCTTACCAGGAGACACGGGACCGGCTCCGCGCCGAACTGGGAGTGGAGCCCGGTGCGGAACTGCGCCGGGTACACCAGGGCGTCCTGCGCCGGGACGACCTGCTGCTGCTCGGCCAGGCGGCGCGGCAGCGCGCGGCAGCGTCCGCGCCCGCGCAACCCCCGGCGCGGCGCAACGAACTCCCCGGCGACACCGCCTGCCTCGTCGGCCGGGAGGCGGAACTCGCCCTGCTCACCGCGCCCGTGCCCGACGGGGCCGTATCGGTGGCGGCCGTGGACGGCACGGCGGGCGTCGGCAAGACCGCGCTGGTGGTCCGCGCCGCCTGGATGCTCCGCGACCAGTACCCGGACGGCTGCCTGTTCGTGGACCTGCACGCGCACAGCGCCGCACACGAGAGCCTCCGCCCGCAGCGGGCACTGCACCGGCTGCTGCGTGCCGTCAAGGGTGCCGACGGCGATCTGCCGGACGACCTGGACGAGTTGGTCACGGCCTGGCGCGCGGCCACCAGCTCCCTGCGACTGCTGCTGGTCGTGGACGACGCCCGCAGCGCGGAGCAGGTGCGCCCCCTGTTGCCCGCCGGTCCGGGCAGCAGGGTGCTGGTGGCCGGCCGGCAGCGGCTGTCCGGACTCGACGCCGACCTGCGGCTCACCGCGGAGCCTCTCGGCACCGGCGAGGCGGTCACGCTGCTCACGCGTCTCCTGGGTGAGGCGCGCGCCGAGCGGGAACCAGAGGCCGCGCATGAACTCGCCCGGCACTGCGGCGGTCTGCCCCTGGCGCTGCGGATCACGGGGGCCCGGCTGCAGAACCGCCCGTCCTGGACGCTGGCCCACCTGGTGGACCGGATGTCGGACGACGCACGCCGGCTCGGCGAGCTGCGGGCCGATGACCGCAGCGTCGAGGCCGCCTTCCGGATGTCGTACGACCAGCTGGCGCCCGAACTGCGGCGCGCTTTCCGCGCGTTGGGCCTGTCGCCGACCGCCGGATTCGACCCGCTCACCCCTGCCGTCATGCTGGGCCGTTCCCGCGAGGACGCCGAGGATCTGCTGGAACGCCTGGTCGACGCGAGTCTGCTGGAGCAGCCGCGGCCCGGCCGCTACCGGCTGCACGACCTCGTACGGGATCACACACGCCGCCTCGCCGCCGCGGCGCCCGAAGAGGCCGCCGCGGACCGAGCCGCCGTGCTGCACCTCTACACAGCCGCCGGCCGGATCGCCAGCGACTGGGGTCCCGAGGGCTTTCCGACCGGCCCGGACGTCTCCGGTTCGCCCTTCCCCGGCTGGCTCGACGCCGCCGCATGGCTGGACGCCGCGGGCGGTGAACTGGTCGACGTGGTGGCGTACGCCGCCACCGGGGAACATGACCTGGCCTGCTGGATCGCCGAGAGCATGGTCGACCACCTGGTCCGCCAGGGCCGCTTCCACGAGTGCCGGGCGGCCCTGCAGATCGCGCTGCGCTGCGCGGACGTAGCCGCCGACCGGAGGATGCCCTCCTCGCTGCGGAACTGCATGGCCATCGCCGACATCTACCAGGGACGCTTCCGGCAGGGGCACGCCTGGAGTGCCGACGCGCTGCGCCTCGCCCGCCGCCAGGACGACCTGCGCGAGCAGGCCCGGGCGATGGCCGGTCTTGGCGCCACGGAGCGGGCGATGGGCCGTACCGCGGAGGCGGTCGCCCACCTCGGCGAGGTGGTGGGGCTCGCGGCCCGGCTCGGCGACGACTGGCTGGCCGGGATGTCGAACTGCAACCTCGGCGCCATCTTCGACCAACAGGGGCGGCACGAGGAGGCGCTCGCGTACTACGCCACCTCCCTTGCCTTCGCCGAGAAGATCGGCCGGCCCAGGATGATCAGCAAGACCCTGGGCTTCGCCGCCGAGGCCCACCTGGCGCTCGGGCGGCACGTGGAGGCCAGGAGCCTGCTGAGACGAGCGGCCGACCTGGCCCGGGAGGTCGCGGACCTGCAACTGCTCGCGGTGAGCCTGTCCCTGCTCGGCGCCGCGGAACACGGTCAGGGAGACCTGCGCCTGGCCGTCGCCCTGCACCACGAGGCCCTGTCCACGCTCACCGAGCACACGAGCACACCGCTGGAGGCGGCGGTCCGCCGCCGTCTCGGGGACACCTATGCCGCGGCGGGCCGCGGTGCCGAGGCACGTCAGCAGTTCCACATCGCCCACGCCCTGACCGGAGCGGGGGCCGGGAGTCTGCCTGTGTCCGGGCACACCGGACCTGGGGGCTCTCCCGAAGGCGGTCAGAAGCCAGAGGACTCGGGACGCACCAAGCCACTCTGATAAGCGATGACGACGAGTTGGGCGCGGTCCCGGGCGCCGAGCTTGGTCAGCGCGCGCTGCACGTGGGTGCGCACGGTCAGGACGCTCAGGACGAGTTCTTCGGCGATCTCGTCATTGGACTTGCCCTGAGCTGCCAGCACGGTGACTTCCTGCTCGCGGGGGGTGAGGTCGCCGAGGCGCTCCACCGGGGCGAGGGGTGTCCCTGAAGCGGGAGCGGTGAGGAAGCGGGTGATCAGGGCCTGGGTGGCGCCCGGCGACAGAAGGGCCTCACCCGCGGCCACGGTACGGATCCCCGCCAGAAGCGCGTCCGTGGTGACGTACTTGCCCAGGAAGCCACTGGCCCCTACGCGCAGCGCCTGGGCGACGTACTCCTCGGTCTCGAACATGGTCAGGACCAGCACCCGGGTGCCCGCCAGGTCGGGATCCTCACAGATGGCGGCGGTGGCGGCCAGGCCGTCCGTGCCGGGCATGCGGATGTCCATGAGCACGATGTCGGGCTGCTGGGCGCGGGTGAGCTCCACCGCCTCCTGCCCGTCGGCCGCCTCGCCGACCACCTCCATGTCCTCGCAGGAGTCGATCAGCAGCCGGAACGTGCCTCTCAGCAGGGCCTGGTCGTCGGCGAGCAGGACACGGATGGTCAACGGTTTTCCTCTTGTCGTTCGGCCAGGGCTTCCGCCTGGGGCTGAGGCTGAGTCTGGGGCTGAGGCTGGAGGGGCAGGGCGGTGGCGACTTCGAAGCCGCCCTCGGGGCGGGGCCCGGCGCGCAGGTCGCCGCCGACGGAGTGGGCGCGTTCACGCATGCCCATCAGGCCGTAGCCGCCGCCTGGAACCGACGGCGTGACGGCAGTGCCCCCGTTGGTCACGGTGATGAGCAGGCG
The DNA here is from genome assembly GCF_053599555.1 of Streptomyces sp. NPDC000941. Taxonomy (NCBI): domain Bacteria; kingdom Bacillati; phylum Actinomycetota; class Actinomycetes; order Kitasatosporales; family Streptomycetaceae; genus Streptomyces; species Streptomyces sp. NPDC000941. The sequence goes on along the minus strand of NZ_JBSFMM010000198.1, from coordinate 12,449 downwards.
TGAGTCCGTATAGCTGAGCCGGACACTCGCCGCATGGTCGGACGCGTGTTTCGTGGCGTTGGTCAGGGCCTCCTGGATGATCCGGTACGCCGTCAGGTCCACCCCCGGAGACAGGGGCCGAACCCTTCCCTCGGTGGTGACCGTGACCGTCAGACCGGCCGACTCGCAGCCGGCCACCAGCTCCGGCAGACGCCGCAGACCCGGGGTCGGCTCCAGCGGGTCGGCCCCCGGGTCGCCGGTCTCACGCAGCACACTCACCGTGGCGCTCAGTTCCAGCAGCGCGGATGAGGTGGTGCCGACCAGGTCGGTGAGGATCTTCCGGGCCTGTTCCGGTTGACTGGTGGCAAGGTGGGCGGCGGTGCCGGCCTGGGCGTTGGCGACGGCCATGTGGTGGGCGATGGCGTCGTGGAGTTCGCGGGCGATGCGCATGCGTTCCTCGGCGACGCGCAGCCGGGCCTCCTCCTCGCGGGTACGTTCGGCGTGTGCGGCGCGGGCCTGCACGGACTCCAGGTAGGCGCGCCTGAAGCGGGTCATGCCGCCCAGGGCCAGTGCCAGCAGCAGCCACAGGGCCGTGCCCAGGGACCGGAGCATGATGTTGTCCCCGAGCGGGGCGGCGGACAGCGAGGTGGCCACCAGCACGGCCATGGTCGGGTAGCCGTAGATCGCGGTGGTTCGGGAGTCGGTGAGGGCGGCGAGCCAGTAGAGGGCGGCGATGACGGGAGCCAGCAGCAGCGGGCTGGGCAGGTAGTCCAGGCCGGTCATGACGGCGGCGGCCGCCACGGTGACGGCAAGTGCGGCACGCGGGTGGCTGCGGGACTTCAGGACGGCGGCGCCGCAGACGACGGCGAGGATCCGGGCGGGCCACGCGTTCTCCGGGGGCGAGAATTCGGAGGTGCTGATCTGGGCTCCGAAGACCGTGAGGGCGCACAGCACCGCTGCCATCACCACGTCCGCGGCCCGGGAGTGGCGCTCCGCGTACCGTTCGAGGTTGCTCGTCATCGTGTTTCTCCGGGTGGGGGTGCTGGGTCCATGGTCGCCGATGGTCGCCGATGGCCGGGAGGGCGGCCGTGTGGGCCGCCCGAGGCCTTGTCTCGGGCGGCCCAGGGGCGGGCGGAGTCGGTCAGACGCGCGCTTCGACCGGCTCGTCCGGGGCCGGGTCCGCGTCCGGGGCCGGGTCCGCGTCCGGGGCCTGGTTCTCGGCCAGGGCCTGGTTCTCGGCCGGCCGGCGGCTGAGTGCTTCCCCTTCCACGTCGACCCGCGGCAGGATCCGGGCCAGCCACTTCGGCAGCCACCAGGCCTTGTCGCCGAGCAGGGCGAGGACGGCGGGCACGATCGCCATCCGCACGACGAAGGCGTCGAACAGCACTGCGGCGGCCAGGCCGAACCCGATCGTCTTGATCATGGAGCCGTCCTCGGCGATGAATCCGGAGAAGACCGCGATCATGATGAGCGCGGCGGCCACCACCACGCGGGCACTGTGCCGGAACCCGGACACCACGGCCTGCCTTGCCGACTCACCCTGGGTGTACGCCTCCCTCATCCGGGAAACCAGGAAGACCTCGTAATCCATGGCCAGTCCGAAGACGATGCCCACCAGGAAGATCGGCATCAGGCTCATGATCGGGCCGGTCTGCTCCACGCCGAAGAGGCTTGCGAGGTGGCCCTGCTGGAAGACCAGCACCATCACGCCGAGGGCCGCGAGCACCGACAGCAGGAAGCCGAGCGCCGCCTTGAGGGGCACGAAAACGGACCGGAAGACCACCATCAGCAGCACGACGGCCAGACCGACGATCGTGATCAGGTACGGGACCAGTGCCGACTGGACCTTGGCCGCGACGTCGATGTTCAGCGCGGTGGTGCCGGTGACCTCGAAGGTCGCGGACGTGTCCGACTCCAGGGCGGGACGTTCGGCGCGGATGGTCTTGACCAGGGTCTTGGTCTTCGCGTCGGTGGGGGCGGTGGTCGGGGTGGCCTGGAACGCCGCCGTGTCACCGGCCTTGTTGAAGCCGGCCTGCGAGACCGAGACGATCCCCTTCGTGTCGCCGATCTTCTCGCTGATCCTCTTCACGGCGGCCTTGGGGTCGGACACGCCCTTGGCGTCCACGACTATGGTCAGCGGGCCGTTGAAACCGGGGCCGAAGCCCTTGGCGAGGTCGTCGTAGGCGCGGCGCTCGGTGGTGGCGGTGGACTTGGCCTCGTCACCCGGCATACCCAGTTGCAGGGACGCCATCGGTACGGCGAGGGCACCGAGCCCGAGAACACCGAGAATCAGCACCGGGAGAGGCCGGCGCAGGACGAAGCGGGCCCAGCGGGTGCCGAGGTTCTCCTTGCCGCCCTTCTCCGCCTTCTCCGCCTTCTCCGCCGCGGCGTCAGTCCTGGATCCCTTGCGCACCCGGCGCCCCAGCACCGCGTTCGGCCAGAACCCGAGGAACGCCGGGACGAACGTCAGCGCAACCAGTACGGCGATCACGACCGCCCCCGCGGCGGCCAGGCCCATCTTCGTCAGCATCGGAATCCCGACCACCGACAGGCCGGCCAGCGCGATCACCACGGTGAGGCCGGCGAAGACGACCGCTGAGCCGGCAGTACCCACAGCCAGACCGGCCGCCTCCTGGGGCGTGTGGCCCTTGCCACGTTCCTCGCGGTAGCGGGAGACGACGAACAGCGCGTAGTCGATGCCGACCGCCAGGCCAAGCATCATTCCCAGGGTGCTGGTGTCCGAGGACAGACCGAGCGGGTGGGCCAGCATCATGATCCCGAACAGGCTCACGGCGACACCGACGATCGCGGTCAGCAGCGGCAGCCCGGCCGCGGCCAGCGAACCGAAGGTGATCAGCAGCACGACGGCCGCCACCGAGATGCCGACGATCTCGGCGACCCCGCCGACACCACCGCCGGCATCCATCGCGGAGCCGCCGGTCTCGACGGTCAGGCCCGCCTCACGCGCGTGGTCGGCGGCCTTGTTCACCGCCGTACGGCTGGCGTCGGTGACCTTGTCCTGCGCCATCTTGTAGGTGACGGTCGCGTACGCAGTCGAACCGTCCTTGCTGACGGCCCGCGACTCGAAGGGATCCGCGACACCGGCCACCTGCGAGCCGTTGCCCAGGGAGTCCACCGTCTCCTCGATGGCCTTCCTGTTGTCGGTCGCGGTCACCTTCTGCCCATCGGGGGCGGCGAAGACGACCGTGGCGCCGGCGCCGTCGGCACTCGCTCCGGGGAAGCGCTGCTGCATGAGATCGTAGGCCTTCTGGGACTCGATCCCCGGCATCGAGGAGTCATCGCCGGCGGCCTCCGACGCCTGCACACCACCCAGACCCACAGCGGCCACGATGGCCAACCACATCAGGGCGACATAGCCTCGTCGCCGGAAGGCCGTACGGCCCAGTCGATAGAGAAAAGTTGCCATGTCAGGCCACTCCAGATCCGTTCCACGATTGCTGACCCAGCCTCGCCCGGGAGGGTGTGTCCCGTCGTCGTGCGGCTACTGGCACTGCGGGCTACTGAAGTCACTGGACCAGCTACTGAAATCGCAGTAGGAGCCGGTGAAGCCGTCTCCTACGCCGGTCCGACATCGCGGTGCACCGCGGGAGGGGAGAAACACCGTGAAGATAGTGATACCCGGAGGCACCGGTCAGGTGGGCGGCGTACTCAACCGCACGCTGACCGCCGCGGGCCACGAGGTCGTGGTGCTCACCAGACGGCCGACGCATGACAGTGAGCTCCGATGGGACGGCAGAACTCTCGGCCCCTGGGCGGACACGATCGACGGCAGCGATGTCGTGATCAATCTGGCCGGCCGCAGCGTCAGCTGCCGCTACACCGAGCAGAACCTCCGGGCCATGATGGACTCGCGCGTGGACTCCGCGCGCGTCGTGGGCGAGGCGATCGCCGCTGCCCGGCGGCCTCCCCAGGTCTGGCTCCAGATGAGCACCGCCACCATCTACGCCCACCGCTTCGACGCACCTCACGACGAGGCGACCGGAGTGATCGGCGGCGGCGAGCCCGATGTCCCCCGCTACTGGGATTTCAGCGTCGAGATCGCGAAGAACTGGGAGCGGGAGCAGCAACGGGCCCGGACGCCGCGCACCCGCAAGGTGGCCCTGCGCTCGGCGATGGTGATGAGCCCCGACCGCGGTGGCGTATTCGACTACCTGCTGTGGCTGGCGCGGCTCGGCCTCGGCGGGCCGGTCGCGTGCGGCGACCAGTACCTGTCCTGGATCCACGACCATGACTTCGTCCGCGCGACGACGTTCCTCATCGATCGGGACGACATCACCGGACCGGTCAATCTCGCGGCGCCCGCTCCCCTCCCCCAGCGGGCATTCATGCACGCGCTTCCGACACGATCATGGGCCCAGTTGTCCCGGGCCCGACGAAACCACGCGTTCTCACGCACGGTGGGTTCATCGGCCCGGGACAGTTCCTTTCGTGGCTGTCAGTCCAGCGGTTCGATCCAGAGGTTCCTGAAGCGGACCTTGTTGCCGTGGTCCTGGAGCCGGATCGCGCCCGTCGCCGCCGATTCGGCGTCGCCGGCGGCTGTCGGGCCGTCCACGGCCACGTTGTCGTGGACCTTCTTGCCGTTCCACACCACGGTGATCCTGGCGTCATCGGTCTTCTGGCCCGCGGCGTCGAAACGCGCCGCACGGAAATCGATGTCGTACGTCTGCCAGGTTTCCGGAGCAGTGGCGGCGTTCAGGTCGGCGGCCTTTTTGTTGTAAATGGACGCGGCCTCGTTCGAGGCGAGTTTCTCCACTCCGAAGGAGTCCAGGATCTGGATCTCGTACCGCTCCTGGAGGTAGATGCCGCTGTTCCCGCGCTCCTGCCCGGTGACATCGTCCGGCAGCTTCGGCACCCGGAATTCGACGTGCAGCTTGAAGTCGCCGAAAGCCTGTTTGGTGCGGATGTCGCCGCAGCACACCTCGATGGAGTCCTCGGCGGCGTGCGGCCATTCGACGCCGCGTCCGTCGGTGTGCTGCCAGGCGGTGGAGACGCTGCCGCCGGAGAACAGGTCGACCCTGCTGCCGGGTTTGCGCACCTCGATCATGTCGAGGTTGACGTGGCCGGTGTCCTCGGGCCGATAGGTGTAGGCGATGGTGTTGCGGCCCTTGCGCAGGGAGAGCCGCTCGGTCTTGGTGGACCAGCGGTTCCAGGCGACGGTGGAGGGGAGGCTGGTCTGCTGTGCCTGCCCGCCGTTGACGGAGATGCCGATGGTCTTGGTGCCGGTGAAGGGGTTGGGACCGTTGGCGTAGCGCAGCCCCACGTCGTAGCTGCCCTTCGCGGGTACGTCGACCTCGAAGGTGGCCGTGGCACCCGGGGTGCCGAAGCCGTCGACGAAGCCGCCGCCGGTGTAGCCGGCGTGCTCGGTGTCGATGTCGGCTCCGCCGGCCAGGCGAGCCGATTCCGCGTCGTACGAGGTGACGGGCTGCTCGGGGCCGGGGCGTGCGTTCAGCGTGTACCAGGCCTCGGTGGACCAGAGTTGCTCACCGGTGTCCGAGGCGAAGGGGCGCGGTGAGCGTACGTGCACCACCCGGTCGGTCTTGAGGCCCGGGATGGTGAGCCGGACCGTGCGACGGTCGTCGGACAGTCGGGCGGCCGCGACGGGAAGAGTCTCTTCGTCGACCTTGGGGCCGCCGTACGCCGGGGTGGGGACGTAGCGCCACTGCTCGACGGAGTAGGCGCCGTTCGTCAGCTTGGCGGCGGTCTCGGCCGACAGGGGCTTGGTATAGGTGAGTTCGAAGCCGTCGCGGGTGGCGCGCATGGTCTTGATGTCGAAGGCGGTCGTGCCGTTCGGCGTGAGTTTTTGCAGGCCGAAGCGGAGTTTGCCTTCTTGGCCCCAGTTTCCGTCGGCGCCGAGCCCGCCGGCGTAGATCGCACCGTCCGGTCCGGTGCTGATTCGGGTGATGCCGACCTCCAGGCCCTGGGTATGCCGGAACACCGCGCCCTGGTATTCGCCGTCCACCTTCTCCAGGTCGGCGCGCTGGATTCCGCCGTAGGTGACGTCGCCGAAGAGCATTTGCCCGGCGAAGGGCCCCTTCTTCAACAGCATCGGTGTGCTGGGCGAGTTGGCTATCTCGTTCTGCGGCAGCCAGAGCACGGGCTTGGTGACCGAGCGGTCGTCGAACGGGCCGTCCGGGTTGGTGTAGTGGTTGAAGAAGCGGTCCTGCTTGATGTGGACCAGCTTGGAGGCGGGCAGCCAGCCGCCCTGGTTGTCGGTGACGAAGAGATCGCCCTCGGGGCCCCGTCCGATCCCGTTCGGTGTGCGGAGGCCGCCGGCCAGGTAACTCACCTTTCCGGTCTTCTTGTTCACCTTGATGGTGGTGCCGCGGTTCGCGGCGGGCTGCGGATCGGTGGTCGCCCCGCCGTAGTTGATGGCCACGGAGAGGTTCAGATAGAAGTTGCCCTTCTCGTAGAGCAGTCCGAAGGCGAACTCGTGGAAGTTCGCTCCGTAGGGCCATTCGGCGACCTTGCGGATCTCGTCCGCGGTGTTGTCGCCCTCGATGTCGGACAACTCGGTGAGCTGGTGCTTCTCCGAGACGTAGAGTTTTCCGTCGACGTACTTGATCCCCATCGGCTCCTTCAGGCCGCCGGCGATCTTCTTGTACGTGACCTTCTCCGGGCCGGTGTCACCCGTGACGTGGTCGAGGACGTACACCTCTCCCTCCGTCTTGGTACTGCCGCCCCACGTCGTCACGGCGAGCTTGCCGCCCGGCAGCCAGTCCATCGCGGAGACCTGCGGCTCGAAGCCTGCGGGACGCAGATCGGTGAGGGTGTAGCCGGGGTTGACCGAGGTCAGCGGGAGGCCGTCGCCGGGGGTGTCGTAGTTGCCCTCGCACTCCTTGCGGCCGGGGGCGGTGACGCGGACGACGCCGGCGTCGGTGCTGAGCACGGAGTTCGGGACGAGGGAGAAGTCGTCGGCGCCCGGCGGCTTCCACTGGAGGGTGACCCGCTGCTCGCCGCCGCGGTCGAAGTGGTCGATGCGCAGGGCGTGGTAGCCGGGAGCAAGGGCGATCTCGCCGTCCTTGGGCTCGGCACCGTGCAGTCCGTCGTGGTCGATGACCTTCTTGTCGCCGATGAGGAGCCGGGAGCCGTCGTCGCTGATCAGGCGGAACGTGTACGTGCCGTCGGTGGGGACGTTGATGTTGCCGATGATCTGCGACACGAAGTTGTCGGTGAAACCGAAGCCTTCGGTGGAGGACCAGTCGACGTTGGGGATCAGCTTGTCGACGTTGGGGGTCTGGGCCGGCTTGAGGTCGCAGAGCTTGCTCAGCGGGGACTGGATGTCGAAAACGCGGAGGGTGACGCCAGGTTCCTGGGGCGGCAGGTCACCGAAGGGCTTTTCGTCCGCTTCGGCGGCCGGTGTCGCGAGACCGCCGGTGAGAAGGGCCGCGAGGAGCAGGCCGGCGATTCTTTGTGGTCTACGGCGATGGCTACGGAGGCTCAGGTACTTGCGTGGCGTCACTCTTCCTCCTGCTGGGCGCTAGGCGGAGCGACCGACGGCGGACCGCGGTCATGGAGTGGAGCTCGTCCACGTACGGGTGGTGCGGCGGTATTCCGCCGTGATGCACGCAGACGTCCGTACGAAATCGACGCCCAGCGTACGAACAACACCCCGAACCGTCCATACTTTGTCCTCAACAAGTCGAAAGTCCCCGTTCCTTGCCGTGCCCGATCCGTGCGGGACGAGGGAAGGCGAAGCGATCAGAGCTGTTCGTCGGGGAGGGCAGGGGCGGCGTTGACGACGGCGTGCACGACTCCGGCGACGAGTTGCCGGTTGAGGGGGGCGGCGTCGAAGCGGCGGTGCATGGGCCAGCCCTCGATCAGGGCGTCGAGGGCTCGGGCCACTCCGGGAGTGAAGTGCAGGGCGAGACTTTCCCGGCTGCGTGCGAGCCAGGTGCGGGTGGTCGCGGCTACCGCGGTGTTGTGGTTGGCGTAGGCGTACATCTCGAAGATGAGCGTCATATCGCGGTCGGTGGCGTAGGCCGGCCCGCAGATCAGCTCGACCACGGCGGCCTCCGCCTCGGCGGTGGTCCCGGCGCTGTGCACGGTGCGGCGGTAGAGCCGGGACATCGTGTCGGCGAGGCGGGCGAACGCCAGCGCCAGCAGATCGTCCATGCCGTCGAAGTAGTACGTCAGCGAGCCCAGCGGGACTCCGGCCCGTGAGGCGATCTTGCGATGGGTCGTCCGGTGAACGCCGCCCTCCGCGATGACGTCGAGAGCGGCGTCGAGAATCCGGTCCTTGCGTCCGGGATCGTTCGGGATCTCACGCCGTGTGCCGCTCACGCCCCCAATGTGTCACAAGGCGACCCCGCCGAAGTGTGTACGATCGTACAGACTCCTTCGGACTCCTGTGTTCGGTCATCTCCTGTGAGGCATTCCCTGTGACTGTCAGCCCCGGCCGACGCCGGACCGCCGCGTTCGCCCTGTTCTTCCTGCCTGGCCTGGCCATGGCCTCCTGGGTGACACGCACCCCCGACGTACGCGACCTGCTCGGAGCCTCCACCGGACGCATGGGCCTGGTTCTGTTCGGGCTCTCGGTCGGGTCCATGGTGGGCATCCTGTGCTCGGGGCCGCTCGTCGCCCGCTGGGGCGCCCGGCCCCTCATCGCGGCCGGAACACTGGCGACCGCCGCGGGGTCCGGCGTCATCGGCCTGGGGGCCGCGGCGGGCGCGGACGCGGTCGTGGCCCTCGGGCTCGGGCTCATCGGCCTCGGGATGGGCGGCGGCGAGGTGGCCCTCAACATCGAAGGGGCGGAGGTGGAACGGCTGCTCGGCCGCTCCACCCTCCCCGCGATGCACGGCTTCTACAGTCTCGGCACGGTGGTCGGCGCGGTCGGCGGCATGATTCTGACCGCCGTCTCGTTCCCCGTCCTGTGGCATCTCGTCATCGTCACCGCCGTGGTACTGGCCGTACTGGTGCCGACCATCCGATACGTTCCCGCCGGAGTGGGCCGACGAACCGGCAACGGCAGCGGCACGCACGCGGAGGTCTCCGCGCACCCCGCGGTGTGGAAGGAACCGAAACTGCTGCTCATCGGCGGCATCATCCTCGCCCTTGCCATGGCCGAGGGAACAGCGAACGACTGGCTGCCGCTGGTCATGGTCGACGGTCATGGCTTCGACCCCGCGCTCGGATCGGCCGTGTACGCGGTCTTCGCGGCCTCGATGACCGTCGGCCGCTTCGCCGGCGGCCGGTTCGTCGACCGCTACGGACGCGCGGCCGCCCTGTGCGCCAGCGCGATCGTCGGAGCCGTCGGCATCGCACTCGTGATCCTCGTCGACAACCAGGCCGTCGCGGCAACAGCCGCCGTCCTGTGGGGCATCGGCGCGTCCTTGGGCTTCCCCGTCGCGCTCTCCGCGGCCGGCGACTCCGGCGACAACTCCGCCGCAAGGGTCTCCCTCGCTGCCACCCTCGGCTATGTCGCCTTCCTCGTGGGACCGCCCTCACTCGGCCAACTCGGCGAGCACTTCGGACTCCGCAACGCACTGTTCCTGGTCCTGATACTCGTGGTGGCCGCATCCTTCGCCACGCCCGCCGCCCGCACACCCCGCCCCGCGGGCACTACGAGTGCCGATACATCCACGCAGGTGAGAGCTTGATCAGAGAACGTCGAGCGTCCGGCGGTGACGAGGACAGCGCCGCGGCGGCGCCGGGTACGTCTACCCGGACACCGCCCCGGACAGCACGCCTGGTCAGACCCTGGTCGAGTTCTCCATCTGTGTCGGAGCCACTGCTGCGGGTCCAGGTGTGGACGTCGGCTCGGGGCCGCTTTCGCTGAGGCCGTACCGCATGTGGATGCTGCGCAGGAAGCCGGGCGCGTACCAGGCCGTCTTCCCGAGCAGACGCATCGCGGCGGGGACGAGGACGCCGCGAACGGCGATGGCGTCGAGGAGGACGGCCAGTCCGCTGCCGAGACCGAACATCTGCATAAAGCTGAGCTTGGCGGTGCCGAAGGCGAAGAAGCTGACCGCGAGCAGGAAGGCGGCCGCGCTGACGATGCGCCCGGTGTGGCCGAGACCGTTCACCACGGCGGTCTCGTTGTCAGCTCCGTGGTCGTGGAGCTCCTTGATCCTGCTGGTGACGAAGACCTCGTAGTCCATCGAGAGGCCGAAGGCGATGCAGAACATCAGTATGGTCATCGTCATCTCCATCGGCTGCGCGGTGAAGCCGAGCGCTGAGGAGAAGTTGCCGTCCTGGAAGATCCAGGTCATGACGCCGAGGGTCGCTGCCAGGCTGATCAGGTTGAGGGCCAGTGCGCGCAGCGGCTGCACGATGCTGCCGGTGAACAGGAAGAGCAGCAGGAAGGTGGTGAGGACGATCAGGGCCACGGCCAGCGGGAGCTTGTCGGCGATGGATTCCTTGGCGTCGACGAGTACCGCGTCATTCCCCCCGACCAGGGGGTGGGTCCCCGCGGGCGGGGTGACCGAGCGCACCTGCTTGACCAGGCTCTCGGCCGCTTCCGACTTCGGTGTCAGGCTGCTCACCACGCTGATCCGCTGTGCGTCGGGCCGGCCGAGGGCGGAGTTGGCCGGGCCGGTCGCCGCGGACTGGCCCTTGGTGTAGGTTCCCGTGCTGGTCTCGACCCGCTCGACGCCCTCGAGCGCGGACAGTTGGCCCGCGTACGACGCCAACGGGGCCTTGTCCACGGACTGGCCGATGACGATGTGGAGGGCCGAGTCCTCACTGCCGCCGAAATTCTTCCGCAGTGTCTCCGAGACCTGGCGGCTCTCGGCGTCCTTGGGCAGCACGCGTTCGTCCGGCGTGCCGAAGGTGATGTTCAGCAGCGGGCTCGCCGCGAACAGCAGCACGGCGAGGACGGGCAGTGCGGTGAGCACGGGCCGCCGCATGACGGTACGCGCCAGCCGTCCCCACAGGGGTTCCCGGGCGTCGGAGCGCTGCGACTTCGCCCACGGCAGCCGCCCGCTGTTGACCCGGTGCCCCAGAGCCTTCAGCAGGGCAGGCATCACGAACAGCGTGCTCAGCGCGGCGATGGCGACGACACCGACTCCGGTGAAGCCCATCGAGCGCAGGAAGTAGTGCGGGAACACCAGGAGCGCCGCCAGGGCTGCCGCGACTGTCGCGGCGGAGAAGGCGACGGTACGGCCCGCGGTGTGCACCGTGCGCCGGACGGCGTCGTCCACGCTCACCCCGGCCGCGAGCTGCTCCCGGAAGCGGCTGACCATCAGCAGGGCGTAGTCGATGCCCAGTCCGAGGCCCAGTGCGGTGGTGAGGTTGGTCGCGGTGTCGGCGACATCGGTGACGCTGCCGAACAGGAAGAGCTGGGCGAACGAGCCCATGATGGCGAAGATCGCGATGGCAAGCGGCAGCAGGGCCGCGACCACACTGCCGAAGACGATCAGGAGCAGTACGAGGGTCAGCGGTATGGCGATCGCTTCGGCGAGGATCAGATCCTCGACCACCTGGTTCGACAGGTCGGCACCCACGGCGGCGCCGCCTCCGGCCTGGACGGTGAGGGTGTTCTTGTAGGTGCCGCTGTAGGTGTCGAGGATCTCCTTGGCGTTTTCCCGCTGCTCCGTGGTGTCGCCTCTCACGTGGGCGAGCACCATGGCCTCGCGGCCGTCCTTGGAGCGCAGGTCGGGGCTGTTCGTCTCCCAGTACGAGACGACGTTGCTGAGCCGCTTGTCCTTCTTGAGGTCGGCCAGCAGGTCTTGGCCGCTTTCCCGGGAGGCGGGGGTGTCGATGCGGCCGTCGGGGGAGCGGACCAGCAGGACGAGGTCCGTCTCTCCGCCGAACTTCTCGTCGATGACCTCCGCTGCTCGGGTGGACGGGGAGGCGGGGTCGTCGAAGCCGCCCCCCTTCAGCTTGTCGAAGGCGCCCGCACCTACCGCGCTCATGAGAGCTAAGGTCAGGACGGCGAAAATGAGCACCAGCCGGGACCGGCGAATCGCCAGTTCGGCTATACGTTCGAACACAGATGATCTCCTTCAAATGCCTTCTGCGATAGGCGAGGGGCGTCGGCCGGGCAGGAGCCGGCTCAATGCACCGCAGAGTCCCTGCCACCCCGTCAGTTCACCCCGTCGGGGGGCGTGCGGTGCCGCGCTCTTCGTCGCCGAGATCGACGCTAGTAAGACAGCCGGTGTTTGAGCAGTAGGAGATTTACCTGACACCTGTGAGAAAATTTAACCCGCTATGACTGTCTGACGCCTCGTCGGATCAGCCGTCGTAGGATCGCCGCATGTCCGCAGACGCGCATACGACGGCCGTGCCAACCCTGCGCCAGCGACGCCGGGCCGCCGCCACCCAGGAGATCGTGGAGGCCGCCGAGAGTTACATCGCCGAGCACGGGCCGCACGCCCTTTCCCTGAGAGGGGTCGCCCGCAACGTCGGCATGACCGTCCAGGGGCTCTACCACTACTTTCCGAACCGGGACGCCCTCGTCACCGTTCTCGTCACCAAGGCGTACCAGGACCTGGCCGCCGCTGTGTCGGCAG
>NZ_JBSFMM010000197.1:0-20949 GCF_053599555.1 Streptomyces sp. NPDC000941 | reverse complement strand
ACACCACCCCATCCGAACCCGCCGACACCACCACCGCACCCAACACCGGATGCCCCACCACACCCAACCCCAACGACACCGGATCACCCACACCGCGCCGCCTCTTGGCCCAGTAGCGCTCGTGCTGGAACGGATAGGTGGGCAGATCGATCCGCCGGGCGCCGCTGTCCGCGAAGAACGCGGACCAGTCCACCGACGCACCGTGGGCATGCAGTCGCCCGAGGGCGGTGAGCGCGGCGGCGGGCTCCGGCCGGTCCTTGCGTACGAGGGGGACGAACACCGCCGTATCGGAGGTCACCGACTCCTGGGCCGCCGCGCTCAAGGAACCGTCCGGGCCCAGCTCCACAAAGCGCGAGACGCCCTGGTCCGCGAGGAAGCGGACGGTGTCGGCGAACCGTACGGTGGCCCGGACATGCCGCACCCAGTACTCGGCGGAGCAGAGGTCTTCCGGGTCCGCGGCCGTGCCCGTGACGCTCGAGACGAGCGGGATCGTGGGCGTGTGGTAGGTCAGCCCCTCGGCCACGGCCCGGAACCGGTCGAGCATCGGCTCCATCAGCACCGAGTGGAACGCATGCGACACGCGCAGCATGCGGGTCCTGCGCCTCTCGGCGCCGAACCGCGCCGCGATCTCGTCGATCACTTCCTTGTCTCCGGACATCACCACCGACCGGGGACCGTTGACCGCTGCGATGCTCACTCGGTCACTGACCAGGGCGGACACCTCATCCTCCGCCACCTGCAAGGCCACCATCGCGCCGCCGGGAGGCAGTTCGGACATCAGCCAACCACGCGCTGCCACCAGAGCGCAGGCGTCCGCGAGGGACAGGACACCGGCCACATGCGCGGCGGCGATCTCCCCGATCGAGTGCCCCGCCACGTGGTCCGGCCGCAGGCCCCACGACTCCACCAGTCGGAACAGGGCCACCTCGATGGCGAACAGCGCGGCCTGGGCGAAGTCGGTGCGGTCGAGCAGCTGGTCGTCCGAGCCCCACAGCACCTCCCGGACGGGTCGGAGAAGGTGGCGGTCCAGCTCGTCGAGCACCGGATCCAGGGCGGCGGCGAACGCGGGGAAGCGGTCGGCCAGTTCCCGCCCCATCCCCAGCCGCTGAGAGCCCTGTCCAGCGAAGAGGAACGCGGTCGAACCTCCCGCACGCGTATCGCCCACGACCAGTGAGGCCGCGGTCTCGCCGCGGGACAGCGCGGTCAGCGCCTGCCGGGCGTCCGCCGGACCCTCGGCGAGGACCACCGCGCGGTGTTCGAAGGCCGAGCGCGAGGTGGCCAATGAGTATCCGATGTCCAGCGAACGCGGGCGCGGAGCGGCCGAATCATCCGAATCGGCTACGAGGGGCAGCAGCCCGGCCACCTGTGCCCGCAGCGCCTCCGGCGTCTTTGCCGACAGCAACAACGGCACGAGAAGAGGTTCCGGCCGCTCTACGGTGGGGGTGGGCCGCGTCGGCTGGTGCCGGGACGGCGGGGCCTGTTCCAGGATGATGTGTGCGTTCGTTCCGCTGATCCCGAAGGACGACACCGCCGCGCGGCGCGGGCCGCCGGTCTCCGGCCACGGCGTGGGTTCGGTGAGCAGCGCCACGCCCCCGGCCGACCAGTCCACATGGGAGGACGGCTGGTTCACGTGCAGGGTGCGCGGCAGTAGGCCGTGGTGCATCGCCTGCACCATCTTGACCACGCCGGCCACCCCGGCGGCCGCCTGGGTGTGGCCGAGGTTCGACTTGATCGATCCCAGCAGCAGCGGCTGGTCGGGGGCGCGGTCCTGTCCGTAGGTGGCCAGGAGCGCCTGGGCCTCGATGGGGTCGCCCAGCGTGGTGCCGGTGCCGTGTCCTTCCACGGCATCGACATCGGCGGCCGACAGCCCGGCGCTCGCGAGGGCCTGCCGGATGACCCGCTGCTGGGCGGGGCCGTTGGGCGCGGTCAGGCCGTTGGACGCGCCGTCCTGGTTGACGGCGGAGCCGCGGACCAGGGCGAGCACCGGGTGGCCGTTGCGGTGCGCGTCGGACAGCCGCTCCAGGACCAGGACGCCGACCCCTTCGGCCCAGCTCACCCCGTCGGCCGCGTCAGCGAAGGACTTGCAGCGGCCGTCGGCGGCCAGGCCGCCCTGCGCTCCGAAGTCGAGGAAGGTCTCCGGGCCGGCCATCACCGTCACACCGCCCGCGAGCGCCATCGAGCACTCGCCCTGCCGCAGCGCCTGGGTGGCGAGATGGAGCGCGACCAGCGACGAGGAGCAGGCGGTGTCCACCGTCAGCGCCGGTCCCTGGAAGCCGAGGGTGTAGGAGATCCGCCCGGAGAGCACGCTCCCGGCCGAACCGGTGCCGAGGAAGCCCAGGGACTCCGGCGGGAACTCGGCGTCGCCGCTCGCGTAGTCGTGGTACATGATCCCGGCGAAAACGCCGGTGTCGCTGCCGCGCAGGGACAGCGGGTCGAGCCCGGCCCGTTCCAGTGCCTCCCAGGAGGTCTCCAGCAGCAGCCGCTGCTGCGGGTCCATCGCCAGCGCCTCACGGGGCGAGATGCCGAAGAAGCCCGCGTCGAAGGCGCCCGCGTCGTCGAGGAAGCCGCCCTCCCGGGTGTAGGTGGTGCCCTGGTGTTCGGGGTCGGCGTCGTAAAGGGACTCCAGGTTCCAGCCCCGGTCGTCGGGGAACCCGCAGATCCCTTCCCGGTCCGCGAGGACGAGGTCCCACAGATCGGCGGGCGACCGTACGCCACCGGGGTAGCGGCAGCTCATCGAGACGATGGCGATCGGGTCGTCGTCCGCGGGCACGGCCGGGCGCGCCGGCCCGGCCGCGGACGCGGCGGTGTGCACCGCGCTGCCGGGCGCCACCAGCTCGTCGTGCAGATGTCCGGAGAGCTCGCGGACCGTCGGATAGTCGAAGATCAAGGTGGCGGACAGCCGCAGCCCGGTCGCCGCGTTGAGGCCGTTACGCAGTTCGAGTGCGGTGAGCGAGTCGAAGCCGAGGTCCTTGAACGACTGGTCCTCCTCGATCTGGGAGGTTGCCGCGTATCCGAGGACTGCGGCCACCTGACCGCGCACCAGCTCGAGGAGGATGCGAGGCCGTTCGGCCTCGGCCGCGCCGGCGAGCCGGGCCGCGAGTTCCGTGGGTTCGGGCGCGCCGCGGTGCGCGGCGCGGCGCGCCGGGCCCCGTACGAGATGGCGCAGGAGCGGCGGGACGTCGGGCAGCTTCTCGAGGGTCGCCGTGTCGAGCCGGAACGGCGCCACCACGGCGCGGTCGACGGCCAGCGCGGCGTCGAGGAGTTCAAGACCCTGTTCGGCGGAGATCATCCGGGTGCCGTGGCGGCTCATCCGGTCGAGGTCGGTGTCGGTGAGAGTGCCGGTCATTCCGTCCTGGGGCTCCCAGGCGCCCCAGGCGAGGGAGACGGCGGGCAGCCCCTGGGCCCGGCGGTGCTGGGCGAGCGCGTCGAGGAAGGTGTTGGCCGCCGCGTAGTTGCCCTGGCCGAGCCCGCCGAGGAGGCCGGCGGCCGCGGAGAAGAGGACGAACGCGGAGAGGTCCCCGGTGAGCTCGTGCAGATTCCACGCGGCGTCGACCTTGGGCCGCAGCACGGTGTCGACCCGCTCCGGGGTGAGCGATTCGATGGTCGCGTCGTCGAGCACTCCCGCCGTGTGCACCACGGCCGTGAGCGGCCGGTCGGCCGGTACGGAGTCGAGCAGGTCCGCAAGTGCGGCCCGGTCGGAGACGTCGCAGGCGGCGACGGTGACCTGTGCGCCTTCGGCGGCCAGTTCATCGCGCAGCCTGGTGGAGCCGGGCGTGTCGAGGCCGCGCCGGCTGGTCAGCAGCAGATGGCGTACGCCGTGTCGGGCCACCAGATGACGCGCCACCAGGCTGCCGAGGCCGCCGGTGCCGCCGGTGATGAGCACGGTGCCCGCCGCGTCGGCCCAGGACGCCGCCTCCCCGCCAGGGGCGGCAAGCCGGGTCAGCCGGGGGGCGTAGACCTCGCCGCCACGCACGGCGATACGGGGTTCGCCGGACGCCAGCGAGGCGCGCAATGCGGCGACGTCAACCGGTCCGCAATCGGCGCCGGTCAGGTCGGCAAGGTCGGCCAGGACGATCCGGCCCGGGTGCTCGGCCTGCGCCGAGGCCAGCAGCCCACACACCGGGGCCAGCGCCGGTGCCACGACCCCCTCGTCGGGCCGAACCGAGACGGCCGCCCGGGTGACCACCACGAGCCGGGAGGCGGTGAATCGTTCGTCGGCCAGCCATTCCTTGACCAGCGCGAGCGTGTCGTACAGCGCCTCGCGCACCGCCGCCGGCAGGTCGCCGGGCGGTGCGGGGCGGTCGAGGAGGACGTACGCGGGGGCCGGCGCTCCCTCATCGACCGCGTCGGCGAGGTCGGCCAGGGTCGGGTGCCGGGCATCGGCGGCGTCGGCCAGCGCGGTGCCCTCTGGGCCGATCACCGCCCAGGCCCCGCCCGCCGGTGTGCCCCCGCCGGCCGCCGGTGTGTCTCCGGCGTCGGCCGGTGTCTCTTCGGTCTCGGCGGGTCCGGTGGTCACCGGCAGCCAGTCGATGCCGAACAGCGAGTCGCGCGGCCCGCGGTGCGACACGCCGTCGACCGGGGAAGCTGGCCGCAGCACCAGCGAGCCGATGGTGGCGACCGGTTGGCCCGCCGTGTCGGCGGCCAGCACCGACACGCCGTCGGAGCCGGTAGGGGTCAGCCGTACCCGCAGGGACGACGCACCGACGGCGTGCAGGGCCACGTCCTGCCAGGCGAACGGGATCCGGGCGCCCGGCCCCGGCCCCTGGTCCTGGTCCTGACGCAGCCCGCCCACGGCGTGCAGGGCGGCGTCCAGCAGCGCCGGGTGGACCCCGAAGGACTCGGCCGCCGCGTGGTGTTCCCGGTCCAGCTCGATATCGGCGAACACCTCATCGCCCAGGCGCCACGCGGCGCGCAGCCCCCGGAACGCGGGACCGTAGTCGGAGCCGGCTTCCGCGAGCCGGTCATAGTAGCCGTCGAGGTCGATCGGGTCCGCGCCGACAGGTGGCCACGCCGTGAGCGGTTCGGTGATGACCTGCCCGCCCGGTGCGAGCGTGCCCACGGCGTGTCGGATCCACTCGGGTCCGTCGTCCGTGTCGCCGGGCCCGTCGTCCGGGCGCGCGTACACGGTCAGCGGCCTGCGGTCGGCCTCGTCCGGGCCGCCCACCAGGATCTGCAGCCGGGCGCCGCCGCCCTCGGGCAGCGGTACGGGCGCGTGGATGGTGAGCTCTTCCAGCCGCGGGCAGCCGACCTCATGTCCGGCGTGCAGGGCCAGTTCGACGAAGGCCGTACCGGGGAACAGCACCGAGCCGGCGATCACATGATCGGCGAGCCAGGGGGTGGCGCGCGTCGACAAGTGGCACGTAAAGACGTGGCCGTCGTCCTCGGCCAGGGCCAGCCGGGCGCCGAGGAGCGGGTGTCGCGCCGGGGCGAGCCCGAGCCGGTCCGCACCGGGCTCCTCGGGCGGCGGGTTCAGCCAGTAGTGCTCGTTCTGGAAGGCGTAGGTGGGCAGCTCGACATGGTGTGCGCCGGAGCCGGCGAAGACCGCGGCCCAGTCGGGGGACACGCCGTTCACATGGAGTCGGGCCACAGCCGTGAGCAGGGTCCTGGGCTCGGGGCAGCCCTCGCGCAGCAGGGGGACGCAGAGCGCGTTCTCACGGCCGATGGACTCCTGCGCCATGGCCGAGAGTGTTCCGTCCGGGCCCAGTTCGACGTACCTGGTGACATCCCGGTCGGCCAGCCAGCGGACACCGTCGTAAAAGCGCACCGTCCGGCGTACGTGGGACACCCAGTACGCGGGGTCGGCCAGCTGCTCGGCGCTCGCCGCCTCGCCGGTGACGTCGGAGATCACGGTGATGGCCGGTGGCCCGTACGACAGGCCGCGGGCGACCTTCTCGAAGTCGGCCAGCATCGGTTCCATCAGCGGGGAGTGGAAGGCGTGGCTCACCCGGAGCCGCTTGGTCTTGCGGCCCAGGGCGCGGAAGTGGGCCGCGAGCCGGTCGACGGCCTCGGTGTCACCGGAGAGCACGACGGACTCGGGCCCGTTGACCGCGGCGACCGCCACCCGTTCGTCCAACAGCGGCAGCACCTCGTCCTCGCGGGCGCGCACCGCCGCCATCGCCCCGTCCCCGGGCAGCGCCTGCATCAGCCGGCCGCGTGCGGCCACCAGCGCACAGGCGTCAGGAAGGTCGAACACCCCCGCCACGTGGGCCGCCGCGAGCTCGCCGATCGAATGGCCCAGGAGGTAGTCGGGGCGTGTTCCCCAGGACTCAAGCAGCCGGAACAGGGCCACTTCCAGGGCGAACAGGCCCGCTTGGGCATACATCGTCCGGTCGAGGAGGCTCTGGTCCGCTCCATGTACGACGCTGTCCAGGGGCTGGTCGAGATGCTTGTCCAGCTCGGCGGCCACGGCATCCCACGCCTCGGCGAACACGGGGTGGCCGCGGCGGAGTTCCAGGCCCATGCCGATGCGCTGCGCGCCCTGCCCGGTGAACAGGAAGGCCAGGTGGCCGTCGCCCGCGACGCCCTGGACCACGCCGGGGGCGGGTCCGCCGTCGGCGAGGGCGGTGAGGGCGGTCCGCAGTTCGTCCCGGTCGGCGGCGACCACGGCCGCCCGGTGCTGGAGCGCGGCCCGGGTCGTCGCCAGGGACAGGCCGATGTCGGCGGTGGCGGTGGCAGGGTGGGCGTCCAGGTGTGCCAGCAGGCGACCGGCCTGTGCCCGCAGGGCCTGGCCGGTACGCGCCGACAGCGGGTACGCGAGCACGGCGGGCGCCGGTGCCGAGGCGGCCTCCGGGGGTTCGGCCGCCGGAGGTTCGGCCGGCGCGGATGGCTCCGCGGGCGCAGCTGGCTCAGCAGAGACGGGCAGCTCGGCGAGCTGCGGGGCCTGCTCGACGATGAGGTGTGCGTTGGTACCGCTGACCCCGAAGGACGACACTCCGGCGCGGCGCGGCCGCCCCGTCAGCGGCCACGGGCGCGCCTCCGCCAGCAGCGACACCGCTCCGCCGGTCCAGTCCACGGCGGGCGTCGGCTCGTCGATGTGCAGCGACTTCGGCAGCAGGCCGTGCTCGATGGCCAGCACCATCTTCATGACGCCCGCCACGCCCGCTGCCGCCTGGGTGTGGCCCATGTTGGACTTGATCGAGCCGAGCCACAGCGGATCGGCGGTACGGCCCTGGCCGTACGTGGCCAGCAGCGCCTCGGCCTCGATCGGGTCGCCCAGCGGGGTGGCGGTGCCGTGCGCCTCCACCGCGTCCACGTCGTCGGTGGTCAGCCCGGCACTCGTCAGAGCGGCGAGGATGGCCCGCTCCTGCGCGGGCCCATTGGGTGCGGTCAGGCCGTTCGACGCGCCGTCCTGGTTCACCGCGCTGCCGCTGATCACGGCGAGTACACGATGCCCGTTGGCGCGGGCGTCGGCCAGCCGCTCCAGCACGAGGATCCCGGCGCCCTCCCCCCACGCGGTGCCGCTCGCCCCGGCCGCGAAGGTACGGCAGCGGCCGTCCGCGGCCAGCCCGCCCTGCCGACTGAACCCGATGAACAGGCCGGGGTCGGCCATCACCGTCGCGCCGCCGGCCAGGGCGATCGAACACTCGCCCTGGCGCAGCGCCTGCGCGGCCAGGTGCAGCGAGACCAGGGACGATGAGCACGCGGTGTCCACGGTGAGCGCCGGGCCCTCGAGGCCCAGTACGTATGACACCCGCCCGGACAGCGCGCTGGAGGTGGTGGCGGTGGTCATGTAGTCCACCGCGCCCTCGCTACGGGCCGCGAGCCGGCCGTAGCCCTGGCCGTTGCTGCCGACGAACACGCCGGTACGGCTGCCGCGCAGCGACAGGGGGTCGATCTGAGCTCTTTCCAGGGCCTCCCAGCACACTTCGAGCAGCAGCCGCTGCTGGGGGTCCATCACCAGCGCCTCGCGCGGGGAGATCCCGAAGAACGCGGGGTCGAAGCCCCCTACGTCCGTGAGGAATCCGCCCTCGCGGACGTAGGAGGTGCCCCGTTGCCGCTCCTCCGGGTCGTACACCGCGTCGGTGTCCCAGCCCCGGTCGGCCGGGAAGGGCGAGATGGCGTCCCGCCCCTCGGCCAGCAGCTCCCACAGCGACTCGGGGCCGTCCACTCCGCCGGGGAAGCGGCATCCCATGCCCACGATGGCGACCGGCTCATGCCGCCCGGACTCGGCTTCGCGCAGGCGCAGCCGGGTCTCATGGAGGTCGGCGGTCACCCTCTTGAGAAAGTAACGGAGCTTGTCTTCGTTTTCCATCTGAATCTCTCTCAATTCAATGGCCGCGGTGTCGGGGAGGGATGCCGGTCTCAGGAGATGGCGGTGTCAGGAAATGCCGAACTCCTTGCCGATGAAGTCGAACACCTCCTCGTCGGATGCCTGGAGCAGCTGCTCGTCGACTCCGCCCGGGCCGCCGTCCAGGTCCTCGTCGCCCCACTGGGCGAGCAGCTTGGTCAGCCGCTCCCGGACCTGGAGTCGGGTCTCCCGGTGGGTGGTGGCGGTGGCCAGCGTGGCCTCCAGCCGGTCGATCTCGGCGAGCACCTGGCCCTGGCCGCCCGCGCCCCCGGCCGTGGCCGTGGCCGTGTCGTCCGCCGTGCCGGCCGACAGCAGCTGCTCCAGCAGGTGCTGCGAGAGCACGGTCGGGCTCGGGTAGTCGAACACCAGCGCCCGCTTCAGCCGCAGCTGTGTGGCGGCGGCGAGCCGGTTGCTGAACTCCACCGCGGTCAGCGAGTCGAAGCCGAGGTCGCGGAACGGCACGCCGGACTCGACCGCGTCGGCCGAGTCGTACCCGAGCACCGCCGCGGCCGTCTTGCGTACGAGCCCCACGACGGCCGAGACACGCTCCGGCTCGGGCATCCGCGCCAGCCGCTCACGCAGCGACTCGCCGGTCCCGTCGGCGGCCTCGTCGGACACCGCCCGCATGGCGCGCCGGGCCTCGGGGATCTCGCTCAGCAGCGGGCTCGGCCGGACCGCGCTGAAGGTCGGCGCGAACCGGTCCCATGCGAGGGCCGAGACGAAGGCCGTCGGCTCCGCGCCGGTGACCAGCTGGGCCAGCGCCGCCACCGCGAGCTTCGGGTCCATCGCGAGCACACCGGCTCGCTGGGACACCGCCTCCACCGGGGTGTCGGCGGCCATTCCGGCGCCGGCCCACAGACCCCACGCCACCGAGGTGGCGGCGAGGCCGTCGGCGCGGCGCCGCTCGGCCAGGGCGTCGAGTACGGCGTTGGCCGCCGCGTAGTTCGCCTGGCCACGGCTGCCGAGCGCACCGGAGGACGAGGCGAACAGGGCGAACACCGCCAGGTCCAGATCGCGGGTCAGCTCGTCCAGCAGCAGCGCCGACGCCACCTTCGAGCGGAAGACCGGCTCGTAGCGCTCGGGGGTGAGCCCGTCCATCAGGCCGTCGTCGAGCACACCTGCCGTGTGAACGACGCCGGTCAGCGGGTGCTCGGCCGGGACGGTGGCCAAGAGGGCGGCCAGCGCGTCCCGGTCGGCCACGTCGCATGCGGCGATGGTGACCTGGGCGCCCAGGGCGCTCAGCTCGGCGCGCAGTTCGTCCGCGCCGGGGGCGGCGGGGCCACGACGGCTGGTCAGCAACAGATGCTCGGCGCCGTTGCCGGCCAGCCACCGGGCGACGTGTCCGCCCAGCGCTCCCGTGCCGCCGGTGATGAGCACCGTACCGCTGGGCTGCCACGGCTGGCCCGACGCCTCGGCCGGGGCCTGCACCATCCTCCTGCCGAACACGCCGGTGGAGCGGATCGCGACCTGGTCCTCCCCCGCGGGGGCGGCCAGCGCACCCGCGAAGCGGCCGATGATCCGGTCATCCAGGTCGGCGGGCAGGTCGATCAGGCCGCCCCAGCTGCGCGGGTACTCCAGCGCGGCGACCCGGCCAAGGCCCCAGACGGCGTTCTGCAGCGGGGCGGTCGCCCGGTCCGAGTGGCCCAGCGACACCGCGCCCCGGGTGACCGCCCACACCGGCGCCTCGATCCCCGCGTCGCCCAGGGCCTGCATCAGGGTCGCGGTCAGCACCACTCCGGCCGGGACCGACGGGTACTCAGGAAGGGCCGATTCGCTCAGCGCCAGCAGCGACAGCACACCCGCGAACTCCGCGCCACCCGGGCCACCCACGCCGTCCGGGCCACCCACGCGATCGGCGACGTAGGACGCCAGTCGGTCGGCCAGTGCGGCGCGATCGGCGTCCCCGACCTCCAGCCGCACCGCGCCGGATCCCGCCGCGGCCGCCAGGGCGGACACCCACGGGTCGTCGGCCAGGCCCTGCGGTACGACCACCAGCCAGCTGCCCGACAGGGCGGCGGCCTGCGCGGTCACGGGCTTCCATATGGTCCGGTAGCGCCAGCCGTCGACCGTGGAACGCTCGCGCCGCTGCTGCCGCCACGATGACAGCGCGGGCAGCACGGCGCCGAGCGAGTCGGTGTCGACCTCCAGCCGCGCGGCCAGGGACTCCAGCTCCTCCTCTTCGACGGCGGCCCAGAACTCCGCGTCCACCGCTTCCTTGTCACCGGGCAGCGGCTCGGTCGCGGCCGCCTCGGGCCAGAACCGCTGCCGCTGGAACGCGTAGGTCGGCAGTTCGATACGGTGTGCGCCGGTCGCGGTGAAGAAACCGGCCCAGTCGACAGCGCCACCACGGACGAAGAGCTCGGCCAGCGACAGGGCGAAGCGATTCAGTCCCCCCTGGTCACGGCGCAGCGTGCCGGTGACCACGGCGGTCGCGTCGACGTCGTCGACGGTCTCCTGGACCGCGACGGTGAGTACGGGATGGGCGCTGATCTCGATGAACGCGCGGTGGCGCCGGGTCAGCAGCTCCCGTACGGCGGGCTCGAAGCCGACCGTCTGCCGCAGATTGCGGTACCAGTAGTCGGCGTCCAGCTCACCGCCCTCGAGCCACTGACCGGTCACCGTGGACAGGAACGGAACCTCCGCGGTGCGCGGAGCGACCGGTGCGAGCTCCGCCAGCAGCTCCTCGTGAAGCTTCGCGACATGGGCGGAGTGCGAGGCGTAGTCCACGGCGATCCGCCGGATACGTACCTCCTCGCCCGTCAGCTCCTCGATCAGCTCATCCAGAGCCTGCTGGTCACCCGACACCACGACCGACTGGGGGCCGTTCACGGCGGCGACCGACACCCGGCCGTCCCAGCGCTCCAGCCGCGCCTCGACCTCGGCGACGGGCAGCGGCACCGACGCCATGCCACCAGCACCGGCAAGTCGGCGCGCGATCGCCTGGCTGCGCAGCGCGGCCACCCGGGCGCCGCCCTCCAGCGACAGCGCACCGGCCACACACGCCGCGGCGATCTCACCTTGGGAGTGGCCCACCACCGCGTCCGGCTCGACGCCGGAGGATCGCCACATGGCCGCGAGCGACACCATCACCGCCCACGACACCGGCTGAACCACATCCACCCGCTCCAGCGACGGCGCGCCTTCGACCTGCCGCACGACGTCCATGAGCGACCAGTCGATAAACGGCGCCAGCGCAGCGGCACATTCACCCAGCCGTTCCGCGAACACCGGGGACTCGTCCAACAAACGGGCACCCATACCCGCCCACTGCGAACCCTGACCCGGGAAGACGAACACCAACTTCCCCGCGACGTCGGCAACCCCACGCACCACACCCACCGCGGGATCCTCATCCCCCAGAGCACGCAGGCCCGACACCAGTTCCTCGCGGTCACCACCGACCACCACCGCCCGGTGCTCCAGCACCGACCGGGTGGAGAGCAGCGAGTGCCCGATGTCGGTCGGCGTCGCATCGGGGTGGCTCTCCGCGTGGGACAGCAGGCTGATCGCCTGTCCACGCAGCGCCTCGGCCGTCCTCGCCGACACCACCCACGGCACCGCCACCGCGTCCACTGTGGGCACGTCGTCGTCCGCGCTCTCGGCGGCCACCGCGTCCTCGGGCGCCTGCTCCAGGATGGCGTGGGCGTTGGTGCCGCTCATGCCGAAGGAGGAGACACCGGCCCGGCGCGGACGCCCGTGCTCCGGCCACTCCACGGCCTCGGTCAACAGCTCCACCGCACCACTGGCCCAGTCCACATGGGTGGACGGCGCGTCCACGTGGAGCGTCTTGGGGAGCGTCCCGTGATGCATCGCCATCACCATCTTGATCACACCGGCGACGCCCGAAGCGGACTGGGTGTGGCCGATGTTCGACTTGATGGAGCCGAGCCGCAGGGGCAGCTCACGGTCCCGTCCGTAGGTGGCGAGCAGCGCCTGCGCCTCGATCGGGTCGCCCAGCGTGGTGCCCGTACCGTGCGCCTCGACCGCGTCCACATCCACCGGAGCCAGACCGGCATTCGCCAGCGCCTGACGGATCACCC
This sequence comes from Streptomyces sp. NPDC000941, assembly GCF_053599555.1. NCBI lineage: Bacteria > Bacillati > Actinomycetota > Actinomycetes > Kitasatosporales > Streptomycetaceae > Streptomyces > Streptomyces sp. NPDC000941. Next base: position 8,622 of record NZ_JBSFMM010000197.1, on the reverse strand, counting down.
GCTGCTGCGACGGACCATTCGGCGCCGTCAGACCATTCGACGCACCATCCTGATTCACCGCCGAACCCCGCACCACCGCAAGCACCTCATGCCCGTTGCGTACGGCGTCCGACAACCGCTCGAGCACCACCAGGCCGACACCCTCCGACCAGCCGGTCCCGTCGGCGCCCTCGGCGAAGGACTTGCACCGGCCGTCCTGCGCCAGTCCGCCCTGCTGCCGGAACTCCGCGAACCCGGCCGGGCTGGACATCACCGTCACACCACCGGCCAGGGCCAGCGAGCACTCGCCGCCGCGCAGCGCCTGCATCGCCATGTGCATCGCCACCAGGGAGGAGGAGCACGCGGTGTCCACGGTGACCGCCGGGCCCTCCAGTCCGAAGGTGTACGACAGCCGGCCGGACACCACGCTCGTCGCCTGGCCGGTCATCATGTGGCCCAGCGACTCCTGGGGGGCGACATAGCCGCCGCCGGTGGCGCCGATGAAGACGCCCGCGTCGCTGCCGCGCAGCCCCGCCGGGTCGATACCGGCCCGCTCGAACACCTCCCACGCGGACTCCAGCAGCAGCCGCTGCTGCGGGTCCATCGCCAGCGCCTCACGCGGTGAGATGCCGAAGAACCGGGCGTCGAACTCGGTGGCGTCGTGGACGAATCCGCCCTCGAAGGCGGTGTCCGCGTCGAGGTTCCAGCCCCGGTCGGCCGGGAACGGCGAGATCGCGTCCCGCCCCTCGGTCACCAGGCGCCACAGGTCCTCGGGCGACCGGACGCCGCCCGGGTAGCGGCAGCTCATCCCGACGATCGCGATCGGGTCGTCCACCACACTATTGGAGGCGGCGGGGAGGGCCGAGCCGCCCAAGTCCGGCCGCTCCCCGAGCAGTTCGGCGCGGAGGTGGTCGACGAGCGCCGCCGGGGACGGGTAGTCGAAGACCAGGGTGGTGGGGAGGGGCAGGCCGGTCGCGGTGGCGAGCCGGTTGCGCAGCTCCACCGCGGTCAGCGAGTCGAAGCCGAGGTCCTTGAAGGCCCGGTCCGCCTCGATGGCGTCCCCGTCCGAGTGACCGAGCACCAGGGCCACCTGCTCCCGGACGACGCCGAGCAGCGCGTCGAGCCGTTCGTCGTCGTCCGCCATGGCCCGCAGCCGTCCGCGCAGCGGGGCCGGCGACGCGTCGTCGTACCGCGTGGTCACGTCCGCGGTGAGCGCGCGGCGTACGGCGGGCAGGTCGCGCAGCAGCGCGCTCGGCCGGGCCAGGGTGAAGGCGGGGGCGAACTGGTCCCAGTCGACGTCGGCGACCGCGACGGTCACGTCCCGGTTCCGCAGGGTGCTGCTGAGCCCGGCGATGGCGGTTTCCGCTGCCATGAGGATCAGTCCGCGGCGCGCCAGATAGTCCTGTGCGCCGTCTGCGGCCGCCATTCCGCCGTCGGCCCAGGCGCCCCAGGCCACGGATGTCGCCGTCAGCCCCCGGGCCGTACGGGCCTCGGCCAGTGCGTCCAGGTAGGCGTTGGCCGCGCCGTACGCGCCCTGTCCGCCGCTGCCCCAGGTGGCGGCGACCGAGGAGAAGAGCACGAAGAAGTCCAGGTCACGGTCGCCGAGCAGAGAGTCGAGGTTGGCCGCGCCGACGACCTTGGCGGTCATCACCTCGGCCGTCTCGGCCTCGCTCGCGCCATCCAGCGGCGCGGCGGCCTGGGCGATGCCCGCAGTGTGTACGACGCCCGTCAGGGGGCTGTCGTCGGGGATGCCGGCCAGGACGGCCGCCAGGGCCTCCCGGTCGGACACGTCGCAGGCGGCGATCGTGACCCGTGTGCCCAGCTCGGTGAGTTCGTCGCGCAGTTCGCGGGCGCCGGGGGCGTCGGGGCCACGACGGCTCGTCAGCACCAGGTGCTCGGCGCCGCAGCGGGCGAGCCAGCGGGCCACATGGCCGCCCAGACCGCCGGTGCCACCGGTGATCAGGACAGTTCCGGTGGCGGTGAAGCCGGTCTCGTCCACGTCCAGTTCGGCCGGGCAGGGGACGACGCGCCGGCCGAAGAGGCCGGAGGAGCGCACCGCGATCTGGTCCTCGTCACCGGCGCCGGACAGCACCGCGGCCAGCCGTCGGCCGGCGGGCCGGTCCAGGGTGCCGGGCAGGTCGATGAGCCCGCCCCAGCGCCCCGGGTACTCCAGCGCCGCGACCCGGCCGAGGCCCCAGACGGCGGCCTGGGCCGGGCTCGGTGCGGTGTCCGAGCGGCTTACCGACACCGCGCCCCGAGTGGCGGCCCACAGCGGCGACTCGATGCCCGCGTCGCCCAGCGCCTGCACCAAGGTGGTCGTCAGGGCCACGCCCGCCGGTACGCCCGGGTGGCCGTCGACGGCGTGCTCGTACACTCCGAGCAGGGAGAGTACGCCCGCGAACGGGCCCGATTCCGCCGCCACCTCACGCAGCCGGTCGGCCAGTGCGGCGCGGTCCGGCTCGGTGATCTCGACACGTACGGCTGGGGTGGGCGTGGCGTCGGCGACGGAGGTCACCCACGCGTCGTCCACCTGGCCGGCCGGGACGACCGCGAGCCAGCTGCCGCGCTGGGCCTGGGGGGTCGGGTCGGCCAGCGGTGTCCAGCCGACCCGGTAGCGCCAGGCGTCCACGACGGACTGCTCACGCCGGCGGCGGCGCCAGGTGGTCAGCGCGGGAAGCACCGCGCCGAGCGAGTCGCCGTCGACCTCCAGCCGCGAGGCCAGGGATTCCAGGTCCTCCCCCTCGACCACGGCCCAGAAGTCCGTGTCCGCGTCCGCGTCCGTGAGGTCGGCGCCCGCGGCGGGTGCCGGTGCCAGAACCTCCGGCCAGTAGCGCTGGTGCTGGAAGGCGTAGGTCGGGAGGTCGATCCGCTGGGCACCGGTGCCCGCGAAGAACGCCGGCCAGTCGACGTCCACCCCGTGGGCGTACAGCCGGGCCAGCGCGGTGACCACCGCCCGCTCCTCCTCCGCGCCCTTCCGCAGCGCGGAGGCGACCACGGTGGCGGCCGGGGACTGCTCCGACAGGCTTTCCTGAGCCATCGCCGACAGCACACCATCGGGGCCGATCTCCAGATACGCGCTCACGCCACGTCCATCCAGCCAGCGCACCCCATCGGCGAACCGCACGGCCTCACGCACCTGCCGCACCCAGTACTCCGGCGCACCCACCAGCTCCGCCGTGACCGGCTCACCGGTCAGGCCGGATACCAGTGGCACCACCGGGGCGCCATAGGCCAGGCCCCGGGCCACCCGCCCGAATTCCGCCACCATCCCGTCCATCAGAACCGAGTGAAACGCATGCGAGACCCGCAAACGCCTAGTCTTACGGCCCTCTTCCGCAAACCGAGTGGCGATGTCCAGCACGGAGGCCTCTTCGCCGGAGATCACCGCCGAACGCGGCCCGTTCACCGCGGCGATCGACACCCTCTCCCCGAGGTGCGGAGTGACCTCGTCCTCGGTCGCCTGGAGGGACACCATCGCCCCGCCCGAGGGCAGCTCGCCCATCAGCCGGGCCCGCGCCGCCACCAGCGTGCACGCGTCCGCGAGCGAGAACACCCCGGCCACATGGGCCGCGGCGATCTCCCCGACCGAATGCCCGGCCACGTAGTCCGGCCGCACTCCCAAGGACTCGACCAGCCGGAACAGCGCCACTTCCACCGCGAACAGCGCCGGCTGGGTCCAGGCCGTCTCATCCAGCAGCTCCGCCTCGGCCGAACCCGCCTCCGCGAACAGCACCTCACGCAGCGGACGGTCCAGATGCGCGTCCAGGTACGCGCACACCTCGTCCAGCGCCTCGGCGAACACCGGGAAGGCCTCGTACAGCTCGCGGCCCATCCCGGCCCGCTGACTGCCCTGACCAGAGAACAGGAACGCGACCACGCGATCCTCACGTGCCGCGCCCTGCACCAGATTCACATCGGACTCGCCGCACGCCACGGCCCGCAGACCCGCCACGGCCTCGGGCCACGCCCCAGCGAGCACCACACCACGGCGCTCGAATCCGGAGCGCGTCGTCGCCAGCGAATACGCCAGATCCACCAGCCCGAGACCGGACGGCTCCTCCTCGGCACGGGCGACCACCCGCGCCGCCTGCGCCCGCAGCGCCGCTTCCGACTTGCCCGACACCGCCACCGGTACGACCCCCGGCGCCCGAGCGGGCACCGGGGGTGCCACCGGGCCGTCGTCGGCCTCCGGCCGCGGGCCCTGCTCCAGGATGGCGTGGGCATTGGTGCCGCTGATGCCGAACGCCGAGATGCCGACCCGGCGCGGGTGCCCCGTCTGCGGCCACGCGGCCTGCTCGGTCAGCAGCTCCACCGCACCGGACGACCAGTCCACATGGGACGTCGGCTCGTCGATGTGCAGCGTCTTGGGCAGTACGCCGTACCGCATCGCCATGACCATCTTGATCACGCTCGCGGCGCCGGCGGCCAGCTGGGTGTGGCCGAGGTTGGACTTGACCGAGCCGAGCAGCAGGGGCCGTTCGCGCTCCTGTCCGTAGGTGGCGAGCAGGGCCTGGGCCTCGATCGGGTCGCCCAGGGTGGTCCCCGTGCCATGCGCCTCGACTGCGTCGATGTCGTTCGCGGTCAGCTTGGCGTTGGTCAGCGCCTGGCCGATCACCCGCTGCTGCGAGGGGCCGTTGGGCGCGGTCAGACCGTTCGACGCACCGTCCTGGTTGATCGCCGAGCCACGTACCACCGCGAGCACGGGGTGGCCGTTGCGCCGGGCGTCCGACAGCCGCTCCACCAGGAGCAGCCCCACGCCCTCGGACAGGCTCATACCGTCGGCCGATTCGGCGAACGCCTTGCAGCGGCCGTCCGCGGCCATCCCGCGCTGGCGGCTGAAGGCCAGGAACGAGCCGGGGGTGGTCATCACCGTGACACCACCGGCCAGCGCCAGCGTGCTCTCGCCGTTGCGCAGCGACTGGCACGCGAGGTGCAGCGCCACCAGCGACGAGGAGCACGCGGTGTCCAGCGTGACCGCCGGGCCCTCGAGGCCGAACAGATACGAGATACGGCCCGACAGCACGCTCGGCACCGAGCTGGTGAGCATGTAGCCCTCCGACCCCTCGGAGCCGGTGTGCGGGCCGAAGCCGTAGTCCTGGTAGCTGGAGCCGATGAACGTGCCGGTCAGGCTGCCCCTGACCGACGCGGGGTCGATACCGGCCCGTTCGAACGCCTCCCAGGAGGTCTCCAGCAGCAGCCGCTGCTGCGGGTCCATGGCCAGCGCCTCACGCGGCGAGATGCCGAAGAAGCCCGCGTCGAACTCCGCGGCGTCGTGCAGGAAGCCACCGCGCGTCGAGTACGTCTTGCCGGGCTTGTCCGGGTCCGGGTCGTACAGCCGCTCGGCGTCCCAGCCGCGGTCGGCGGGGAACTCGGAGATGACGTCCTGTCCGCCCGTGACCACCTCCCACAGCTGCTCCGGCGAGCCGATCCCGCCGGGGAAGCGGCAGGCCATACCGATGATCGCGATCGGCTCGTCGGAGGCCGTGGAGACCGTGGCGGCGGGCGCACCCGGCCGCGTCGCCACAGTCGAGCCCACGATCCGCGACCGCAGGAACTCCACCAGGGCCACCGGGCTCGGGTAGTCGAAGACCAGGGTGCTCGGCAGGGTCAGACCGGTGGCCCTGGCCACCCGGTTGCGCAGGTCGACCGCGGTCAGCGAGTCGAACCCGACGTCGCGGAACGCCCGGCGCTCCGCGATCGCGTCCGGGGAGGCGTGTCCCAGGACGGCCGCCGCCTCGGCGCGCACCAGGTCCAGCAGCGCACGCTCCCCCTCGGCGGCGGACAGGCCGCGGATACGCGCGGCGAACTCGCCGTCCGCGGAGGCGGCGACGGTGTCCTCGGCCCGCTGGAGGATCGTGCGTACCTCGGGCACCTCGCTGAACAGCGGGCTTGGGCGCACCGAGGTGTAGACCGGGTAGTAGCGACCCCAGTCGATGTCGGCGATCGTCAGCAGCGTCTCGTCGTCGTCCAGTGCGCGCCGCAGACCGGTGTGGGCGAGCTCGGGCTGCATATAGCGCAGACCGCTGCCGAGGATCTGCCGCGGGTCGACCCGTACCTGATCGTCGCGCCAGATGCCCCATGCGATCGAGGTGGCGCGCAGACCGTGGGCGCGCCGGTGTTCCGCCAGCGCCTCCAGGTAGGAGTTGGCCGCCCCGTACGCGCCGTGGTCGCCGCTGCCCCAGATGCCCGCGATCGACGAGTAGTACACGACGGCGTCGAGTTGTTCGTCGTCCAGCAGCTCGTGCAGATGGCGGGCGCCCGCGACCTTGGCGTCGACGATCGCGGCGAACGTCTCGTGGTCGGTGGCGGACAGCGAGACCAGATCGATGTAGGCGGCCACATGGACGGCGGTGCGGATGACCCGCCCCTCGCCCGTGAGCCGGCTGATCATCGCGGCCACCGCGTCCCGGTCCGCCACATCGCAGGCCACGACCTCCACGGTCGTACCCAACTCGGCCAGCTCGGCCACCAGCTCGTCGGCGCCGGCCGCCGCCATACCGCGACGGCTGGTCAACACCAGGTCTTCGGCCCCGTTGTGCGCGAGCCACCGGGCCAGATACTGGCCCAGCACACCGGTGCCGCCGGTGATCAGAGTGGTGCCGCGCGGCTGCCAACGGCCCTTGGGGGCCGAGTCGTCGGCAGGTGTGCGCACCACGCGGCGTACGAACACGCCGGAGGGTCGGATCGCGAACTCGTCCTCGCCGTCCTCGCCGTCCGTCCCGGCGAGCGCGCCGGCCAGCCGCTGCGCGGCGCGCTGGTCGAGCTCAGCGGGCAGGTCCACCAGGCCGCCCCAGCGGCGCGGGTGCTCCAGCGCGGCCGTCCGGCCCAGGCCGAGGACCTGCGCCTGCACCGGGCTGGTCAGCCGGTCGGAACGGCCGGTCGACACGGCGCCGCGGGTGAGGCACCACAGCGGCGCGTCGGCGCCGATGTCGTCCAGCGCCTGCACCAGCGCGAGGCTCAGCGCGAGCCCGGAGGGCAGCGCCGGGTAGGTGGCGCTCGGCTGCTCGGCGAAGGCCAGGACCGACACCATGCCGCGGATGTCCTCGACGCCGTCCACGCCTTGGAGCCTGGACGCGAGTTCGGCGCGGTCGACACACGATTCGTCCAGCTCCAGCCGCCGGACCTGTGCGCCATGTCCCGCGAGGGCCGCGGTCACCTCGTCGTCCGCGATACCGTCGGCGGTCACGACCAGCCAGGTCCCAGTCAGCACCGGCACCGGGGACATACGCAGCGGCCGCCACTCGGTCCGGTAGCGCCAGGAGTCCACGGTGGACTGCTCACGGCGCCTGCCCCGCCACGCGGAGAGCGCCGGCAGCACGGCGCCCAGCGAACCTCCGTCGATCTCCAGCCAGTCGGCGAGGGATTCCAGGTCTTCCTGCTCGACGGCGGACCAGAACTCCGCATCCGCCGTATCGGCCTCCGCGGCCGGGGCGCCGGTCCTGGCCTCGTCCGGCCAGTAGCGCTCGCGCTGGAACGCGTAGGTCGGCAGGTCGACACGGTGGGCACCGGTGTCGGCGAACATGCCCGCCCAGGCGACGTCGACACCGCGTACGAAGACCTCCGCCAGCGAGGTCAGGAAGCGGCCGAGTCCGCCCTCGTCCCGGCGCAGCGTGCCGGCCGTGACGGCGTGGTCGCCGGTGGCGTCGATGGTCTCCTGGACCGCCATCGTGAGTACGGGGTGGGAGCTGACCTCGATGAACGCCCGGTGTTCCTGCGCCAGGAGGTCGCGGATGGCCGGTTCGAAGCCCACCGTCTGCCGCAGATTGCGGTACCAGTAGTCGGCGTCCATGCCTGTGGTGTCGAGCCAGTCACCGGTCACCGTGGAGAAGAACGGCACCTCTGCGGTGCGCGGAGCAACCGGCGCGAGCTCCGTCAGCAGCTCCTCGTGGATCCCCTCGACATGAGCGGAGTGCGAGGCGTAGTCCACGGCGATACGGCGGATACGCACCTCCTCGCCGGTCAACTCCTCGACCAGCTGGTCCAGCGCTTCCGAGTCGCCGGACACGACGACCGAGCGGGGGCCGTTGACCGCGGCGACCGACACCCGGCCACCCCAGCGCTCCAGCCGCGCCTCGACCTCGACGACCGGCAGCGGCACCGACGCCATGCCACCAGCACCCGCAAGCCGACGCGCAATGGCCTGGCTACGCAACGCAACCACCCGCGCGCCGTCCTCCAGCGACAGCGCACCCGCGACACACGCGGCGGCGATCTCACCCTGCGAGTGCCCCACCACCGCGTCCGGCTCGACGCCGGAGGAACGCCACATGGCCGCGAGCGACACCATCACCGCCCACGACACCGGCTGAACCACATCCACCCGCTCCAGCGACGGCGCGCCTTCGACCTGCCGTACGACGTCCATCAGCGACCAGTCGATGAACGGCGTCAGAGCCGCCGCACACTCGGCCAGCCGTTCCGCGAACACCGGGGACTCGTCCAACAACCGGGCACCCATACCCGCCCACTGCGAACCCTGCCCCGGGAAGACGAACACCGACCTCCCCGCGACATCGGCAACCCCACGCACCACACCCGCCGCCGGGCCGTCGGCACCCAGGGCGGTCAGACCTGACGACAACTCCTCGCGGTCACCACCGACCACCACCGCCCGGTGCTCCAACACCGACCGCGTGGACACCA
>NZ_JBSFMM010000196.1:0-21300 GCF_053599555.1 Streptomyces sp. NPDC000941 | reverse complement strand
GGCCCGAGCGATGCGCTCGGGCCCACCCCGTTTCCGGCGTTCTTGACCGGTTCACGGCCCCAGGTCGAGGACGCGTACCGCCTGCCCCTTCCACGTATCGGCGGCGGCGGTCGCCACCACGGCGCCGTCAGGGCGCTTGCAGGCTGTCGCTCTCCGCTCACGGCCAACGGGCCTGGGCCAGGCGTCGGTCCAGCTTCGCGTCAAGGCCCGCCTCATCGGCTGGGCTGGGGTCGTAGCCGTTCCAGGCCCGCAGGGCGGCGCGGGCCTGCTCGGCGCGCGCGACACGCTCGGGCAGTGTCAACAGGGTGTCGGCGAGCCGGATGAGGTACGCCCGCAGGGACAGCCCCTCGGCCGCCGCTGCCTCGGCGAGCCGGTCGCGTGCCTCGGCAGGGATACGGATGTCGGCGTCGGCCATGGTGCGGCTCCTTCCATTCGCTCCCAGAGCGTACGGACCCATACCCGTACCCGTGAGGCGTTCGGGGCAGAACCGGCTCAGACGAGGAAATCCGCCGCGAGCTGTTCCGCCGCGCGTTCCAGGAGGGGGCCGGCGTCGGCGATGCAGCGGGCGGGGTCCGGTTCCAGGGCGGTCAGGGGGTAGGCGCGGCTGATGCCCGCGTCGGCCAGGGCCTCCGGGGGCAGTGCGAGGCGGCCGCAGACCGCCACCACCTCGACGCCGCGCGCCCGGGCCGCGGCCGCCACGCCCGCCGGGGCCTTGCCGTGCAGGGTCTGCTCGTCCAGGGAGCCCTCGCCGGTGATCACGAGGTCGGCGCGGGCCAGCGCGGGTGCGAAGCCGAGGACGTCGAGCATCACCTCGATGCCGGGGCGGAAGGCCGCGCCGAGGCCGACGAGCGCGCCGTAGCCGATGCCGCCCGCCGCGCCCGCGCCGGGCGCCTGCGCACACTCCGCGGCCCGTGGGCCCACCGCCCTCGTCAGCACCTCCGCGTAGTGGGCGAGCGCGGCGTCCAGGGCCGCGACATCGGCCTCGGCCGCGCCCTTCTGCGGGCCGTACACCGCCGCGGCGCCCTTCGGCCCGGTCAGCGGATTGTCCACATCGCTGGCCAGGACGATCTCGGTGTCCGCCAGACGCGGGTCAAGACCGCTCAGATCCGCCGTGGCCAGCCCCCGCAGCGAACCACCCCCTTGTTCGACCGGTTCGCCCGCGGCGTCCAGCAGCCGGGCGCCCAGCGCGGCCAGCATGCCCGCGCCACCATCGGTCGTCGCGCTGCCGCCGACCCCGAAGACGATGGTGCGGGCGCCCGCGTCCAGCGCCGCGCGCAGCAGCTCGCCGCTGCCGTACGTGGTCGCGGTCAGCGGCGCGAAGACCCCCTGCGGCAGATGGCGCAGCCCGGACGCCTCGGCCATCTCGACCACCGCCACCTCGCCGCGCAGCGCATACGCCGCGGTCACCGGCTCGCCCAGCGGCCCCGTCACCCGTGCCGTACGCCGCTCGAACCCGGCCGCGACCGCCGCGTCCACCGTCCCGTCGCCGCCGTCGGCGACGGGCAGCGCCTCGACGCTCACCGCCCCGGCCCCGCCCGGCGCCCCGCGCCGCAGCCCGGCCGTCACATGCGCGGCGACCTCCACGGCCGTCAGCGAGCCCTTGAACTTGTCCGCGGCGATCAAAACCCGTGTGCGCGTCTCTGTCCCTGCCTGAACCCGTGCGGCATCCGCCACCGTCGTAACCCCTCGCTCTCCGCCCCCCGGCAGACGACCTGCCACCCCTCAGCCGGACCTTATCCGGACTCGGCCTGCGTATGCGCACGGGCGGAGGTACACCTGACACATGGCCCCAGTCGGGAGCACACTCGCGGATCGGATCCTCGGCGGCTGGCTCGGCCGCATCGCCGGGAACATGCTCGGCAAGCCCGTGGAGCGCGGCGATCACTGGACCCGGGAGCGGATCGACCGCTATCTGCGCCGCGCGGACGCCCTGCCCCTGACCGACTACTTCCCCGCGCTGGAGCCGCCGCCGGACCCCGTGGAGTTCGAGCTGCGCCCGGAGTGGCAGGAGTGCACCCGGGGCCGGATCCACGGCAGCTGCCGGGACGACGACATCGACTACACCCTTCTGGGGCTGCAGCTCCTGGAGACCCACGGCTTCGACTTCACCACCGAGCAGGTCGGCGACCTGTGGCTGCTGCGCCTGCCGTATCTCCAGACCTTCACCGCCGAACGCGTCGCCTACCGCAACCTCACCGCCGGGGTGAAGCCACCGCTCACCGCCACCCTCGACAACCCTTACCAGGAGTGGATCGGCGCCCTCATCCGCGCCGACATCCACGGCTGGATCAACCCCGGCGACCCGCGCACCGCCGCCGCGATGACCCGGCGCGACGCCGTCCTGTCGCACACCGGCAACGGCGTGTACGGGGCGATGTGGGCGGCCGCCCTGATCGCCGCCGCGTTCACGGCCGACGGCCCGCGCGACGCGATCGAAGCGGCGCTGGGACGCATCCCGCCCCGCTGCCGCCTGGCCCGTACGGTCCGCAAGGCCGCCGCACTGTACGAGGCGGGGGTGAGCCGGTCGGACACGCTGGACCAGCTGGAGCGGGAGACCAGCGGGCTGCACTGGATCCACACCGTGCCCAACGCGGCCGTCATCACGGCCGGGCTGCTCTACGGCGAAGGCGACTTCACCTCGACCATCGCCCTCACCGTACGCGGCGGCCTGGACACCGACTCCAACGGCGCGACAGCCGGATCGGTGGCGGGAGTCCTGTACGGCGCGGCGGCGATCCCCCCGCAGTGGACCGACCCGCTACGGGACCGGGTGCGCAGCGCGGTGTTCGGCTTCGACGGGGCGCGCATCAGCGACCTGGCGGCACGTACGCACCGGCTGGCGATGGCGGGGGCGCGGGCGCAGGTGGGCTGAACCTGTCCCGCGCCAGGCTCAGTCGCGCGCGACGTACCGCACGAACCGCGCCCAGTCGGTGCGCCCGACGGCCAAGTGGGGCCGCGACACGTCCTTGGAGTCCCGGACCCGGACTATGTGCTCGCTCACGGCGACCTCGACGCACTCGCCGCCCTCGTCACCGCTGTAGCTGCTCTTGAACCAGCTGAGCGGTGCACGGCCCTCGATGTTCATAGCTCCCCCAGCATCTTCTCGATCAAGAGCAGGGACTCACGTGGTGTGAGCGCCTGTGAGCGGATGCTGCCATATTTCGCCGCGAGGACGCGGACTTCTTCGGCATCCGTGATCAGTCGGCTGATGTGCTGCACTTCCAGATAGCCGACCTGGGGGCGGCTCTTCGGGGTGAGGAGCGTGAAGGGGCCGCCCATTCCTGCGTGCTCTTCACTGGCCATCGGCATGATCTGCACCTCGACGTTACGCATCCTCGCAACGTCGAGCAAGCGTTCCAACTGACCGCGCTGCACGGCCCGGCCGCCAAAGGGGTGGCGCAGGACGGATTCCTGGATGACGGCACTCACGGTGGGTACTGGCCACCGCGTCAGGATTCCCTGTCGGGCCAACCGGGCAGCAACTCTCATCTCCACTGTCTCGTCATCGAAGAGAGGCTGTCGGCTGACGAAGACGGCACGCGTGTACGGCTCCGTCTGGAACAGGCCCGGCACGGCCTGGCTGGCGAAGTAGCACAGGTCAACCGCCTCCGCCTCCAGCCGCGCGTAGTCCTTGAACCACGTCGGATGGCGAACCCGCGCCTTCGCCTTGGCCCGCTCGACGTCCTCCTTAGCGGCCTTCAACACCCCATCCGCACCCAGGAAATCATCCACCGCGTCCAACAACTCCGGCTGCGGGATCCGCCGTCCCCGCTCGGCCGCCGAGATGGTCTCCTCCGCGTACCCGAGCTGTTCCCCCAGCTGCCTCTGCGTGAGTCCGGCCCGCTCCCGCAACACCTTGATCTGCCGCCCCAGCGCGCGGAACAGATCCACCGCGCCATCGCCCGCGTCCTCGTCCGTCGGATCCGCCACCGCCGGCCCACCCCCTCGCCGTACGCACCCGGGCAATCACCCAGCGTGCCGAAGTGAATTTCGGCCAGCCTAGGATGATTCGGCCACGCAGAGTGAGGCGAACCTGAAAATCCCCACCAAGAAGGTGAACCTCCAGCTGGGCCGCCCTCTACACGTAATACGAGCCAGGTATCACTGCGTCATGTTGTATCGGACGCCCCACCTCGCGCCCGTCGACTACCAGGTCCTGGAACAGGTCGACGGCATGCGCGAGCAGCTGCGGCACGCCGCACGGCAGGTCCCCATGAAGTGGATGCTCGCCGTGTCCAAGGCACTCACGGCCAGCGCGATCGCGGCGTCGAACACGATCGAGGGCTACCGGGTCGACGTCCGGGACGTCGCCGACCTCATGGACGGCGAGCGCGAGGTCGATGCCAGCGACGAGCACAAGGCGGAGACGCTGGCCTACCAGCAGGCCATGACGTATATCCAGTCCCTGCACGACGTCACCGACTTCCGGTACAGCAAGGAACTCCTCAACAGCCTCCACTGGATGCTCCAGGGCCACCACCACCCCCGGAAGACCGCGGGCCAGTGGCGCAAATCCGCCATCCGCATCACTGCTCCGGGCGACGAATTCGCGACGGATTACGAGGGCCCGGACCACGAACTGGTCCCCGGCTTGATGAGCGAGCTGGTCGACTGGCTCAACGAGGGCGACCTCGACCACCACGTCCTCATCCGCGCCGCGATGGCACACCTGAACACCCAGCAGGCGACGCGGGATCTTCAGGCCCTGACGAAGGCCGAGTTGCTGACCGCCGTCGGGCAGACGAAGGGCCGGCATTACGTCGCGGGGCCCCGGTTCCCACAGAACGTGCTGGCCACCGCCCAGCGCCGTCACACCATCGTCGACCCGTACGCCGCGTAGTCCTCAACCTCTCGCGAACGGCCGAGGCAGTCATGATCTGTCCGCGATGGCGTGCGGCGCCTGCGGGAACAGGAACGTGCGCTGCCACCCGATCACGCGGGATAGGCGCGGACCGGATGACAGTGCTGTCGGCCGTGACTTGGGGCCGGGCGTGCCGGCACCGAGTCAGGCGCCCAGGCCCCCCGCACAGGCCGAGCCGACATAGCCCTTGCGGCCCCTGTAGTTCACTGCGACCCAGTATTTGTCCTTGGGCTCACCCTGCGCACACCGGTAGCTCTTGCCCACCGTCTCACCGCACCTGTCCCACACGCGCAGACGCGTGCCGCGGTACTTCTTGATCAGGTCTCCCCTGGGGTTCTTGGTTTCCCGTACGTTGTAGTAACCGCGGCGCCTGTCCACGTAGAGATAGCAGGTCACCGCGGACCCTCGGGACACGCCGGAAGCCGCGGACACGCCCGAAGCCGCGGACTGGTTGGGAGCCGCGGACACACCGGGAGCTGCGGACACGGCGTGGGCGGGCACACTCGTACCGCCCACCACTAGTGCTGCACCGAGCCCCAATGTGGCCAGAGAACGACGAAGACGCATTGGTGTAACCCCTCACCTGAAACATTCGATTCCGGACGGACACGACTCGCGCCTCAACACCCGTCAGGCCTCGTCCGGACTGCGGACGATTGGCGAGCCTCCCGTCCTGTCCGGCCGGGTCGGCGCAAGGAGCCATGTCCTGCTCTCAGAATGCCGAGCACGACAGCACCAGGCCTTGTCAACCCGCGCAGGGTTGTTGACCATTCGCGCAGGCCTCGCGGCGCCAACTCCCCCTCGTGCCGCAGGGTATGACCGTGCCGGGGAACCAGGAGCGGGGGGCCAGGATGAGGAGACCCGCGAGTGCGATCGCGGTGCGGGGGCTACTGGAGGTAACAACGTACCGGGCCGAGGCCCGGACGCGTCACCGGTCCACCGCGTCCCACGCGTCGCCCAGCCAGCTGTCGTGGCTGTCGAGCAGCGCGAGGAGCGACGCGGTCACGCGCTCGTCCCAGCCGTCCGACTCCACGTCGAGCACGAAGTCGTGCACCCCGTTGTGCCAGTCGAGGACGACCCGGTCCCCCGCGCGCCACTTCGTACGGCGCGGCATACGCGCGACGTCGCCGCTGGCCGCGATCAGGCTGCCGACCATGATGGCCAGTTGGATCGGGGAGATCAGCCACCACACGCCCCACCAGAAGGCCCGCCCCTTGAGCCCGGCGACGGGCTGTGCCCCGGCCGGCTGGACGGTCCAGCGGGTGCGGATCCTGCCGCCCTTCATCGCCGGTTCGCGGGTGATGAGGGCCAAGGGCTCACCGGCCGCGCCCAGCACCTCGTACGTGGCGGGGCCGCCCTTGGCCGCCGACTTGGTCATGACCTGGGCGAACACGTGGGTGCGGTGCGGGTCGGCCCAGAGAGTGAAGGCGCGGACGCCCTGTTTGCGGGCGGCGCGGTACTCGTCGTGGCCGCCGCCGGGTGGAAGCCGCCGCTCGGGGAAGGCCACGGTCCGTATCGCCTCCCCGCCCTCGGGGTGGGGGCCGTCGGAGGTGCGTATCTCGAGGGTGACGCGCCCGTCCTGGGGCGGCGGCGGATCCCCCTTCTTCTTGTCCCACTTGTGCTGCACGCTCATATCGCTCAGCCACACAGACCGCGTCATCTGGAACTCTTCGCCTCCGCCGCGCCGATCACCTACGGGGGCGGACTCTACCTCTCCGCATAAACGGTCCGGATAAACGCGCTCGCCACCGTCCGTTGCCCGTGCGTACGCTCGCCCCATGAGCACCGAAGCGACGCGCCGACCGCTCGTGGCAATCCTGAGCGGGGCGGGCATCTCCACGGACTCCGGGATCCCCGACTACCGCGGCCCGCAAGGGCTGTGGCGGCGCGATCCGGAAGCCGAAAAGCTGGTGACGTACGAGTACTACATGTCCGACCCGGACATCCGCCGCCGCTCCTGGCAGATGCGGCGGGACAGCCAGGCGCTGCGCGCCGAGCCGAACCAGGCGCATGAGGCCGTGGCGCGGCTGGAGCGGTCGGGCACGCCGGTCCGGGTGATCACGCAGAACGTGGACGGGCTGCACCAGCTCGCCGGGCTCCCCGCGCGCAAGGTCCTGGAACTGCACGGCACGGCGCGGGCCGTGCAGTGCACGCGCTGCATGGCGCGCTCCGAGATGGCGGAGGCCCTGGAGCGGGTGGCGGGCGGCGAGCCGGACCCGGCGTGCCTGGCGTGCGGCGGGATTCTGAAGTCGGCCACGGTGATGTTCGGGGAAAGCCTCGATCCGGAGGTGCTGACGGGCGCGGTCGCGGTGGCGAAGGCGTGCGAGATCTTCATCGCGGTCGGCACCAGCCTCCAGGTCCAGCCCGCGGCCTCACTCGCCGGGATGGCCGCGGAGTCGGGCGCCCGGCTGATCATCGTCAACGCCGAGCCCACGCCGTACGACGAACTCGCGGACGAGCTGATCCGCGAGCCCATCGGCACGGCCCTGCCCGCGCTGCTGGAGCGCATCGCGGGGGCGGAGTGAGGCGGTAACGGCGCCCGTCCGTGTGCCGAGCGGACGGGCGAGCGCCCGGCGCAGCTGGATGCGCAGCTCGGCTGCGCTGGTGGCGTCCTCGCGCCCGGCGGCGTCGGGGAGTTCGGCCACCGTAGTCCCACGGCGCGTACGCAGCAGCCGCCACAGGCTCACTTGCTGTCGGTAGAGCACCTGCCGCGGATACGCCTCGGGGCTCTCCAGCCTGTCCCAGCGCTCCGCGGCCTTCGCCAGCGCGGTCTGCAGCAGGTCCTCGGCGGCGTGGGTGTCGCCGCCGGTCAGGAGGGTCGCCGTGCGCATCAGCGCGGGCGAGCGCGCCGCGGCGAATTCGCGGAAGCGGCGCTCTTCCTCGTCATTCATGGTTCCGTTGCTCAAAGTCTCAGTGGCTCTCAGCATTCCAGAGGTTTCCGTCTGAAAGGTCCGTGACGGTGTCACCGATGCGCGAGTTGCGCTTCGGTGTCCTGACGACGGTCTCCCGTTTCCTTCCGCCGCGGGTGCGGCAGGTTTGTGCCACCTGCCCGCCCGCCTCGGCCGGTGTTCCGGCCGGGGCGTTGGCGGCGGGTCTTATGGTCGGCTCCACGGGGCTTCGACACGCGTGGCGTGTCCTGGTCTCCGGCCACTCCGGTACCAGTGGTGCAGGCCGCCACGAGAGCGACCAGATTACGGGCTGAGTTCTCGTCCCGGTCCAGGACCAGGCCGCAGGCATCGCAGGTGAAGACTCGGACGTGCAGCGGCAGCTTGGCTTTCACTACGCCGCAGTTCGAGCAGGTCTTGGAGCTGGGATACCAGCGGTCCGCCACGACGGTAGGACAGGCGTTCCGCCGGCCCTTGTAGGTGAGCTGGCGCCGGATCTCCCCGAACCCGGCATCGGCCACGTGGCGGGCAAGCCGTTTGTTGCGGAGCATTCCGGCAACGTTGAGGTCCTCGACCACCACCGTGCCGTACTCGGCGCGCACGCGGGTGGTGAGCTTGTGCAGCGCATCGGCGCGCAGGTTCGCCACCCGGTGGTGGAGCCTGTTGCGCTCGCGGTTGGCCTTCTCCCACCGCCTGGACGGCTTCCGGCCGGTCCTGCGGTCAGGCCCCTGCCGCCGGCTGACTCGGCGGGAATAGAACCTCAGCAGCTTCAGGACGCCGTCCAGATGCTTCGGGTTCGGCTCGTAACGTGTCCGTCCGGAACTGTCGGCCAGGACCGCGAGGTGCTTGACGCCCAGGTCGATGCCGACCGCCGCATCCGGCCGGGCAACGCGGGCGATCTCGCGGACCGCCTCCACTTGGAGGGAGACGAACCAACGCCCGCGCTCATACCGGACGGTCGCGGACAGGACGCGCACCGTCCCGGCCTGGATGCGGACAAGGAGTTTCCGCGTGGGTTCGTGGGTGCGGATCGTGCCCAGCCGGGGCAGGGTGACATGTCGGCCGTCCGGCTCGAGTCGGATCGTGCCGGTGGTGAACCGGCAGGCCAGGCGGGCCTTCCGCTTCGGCCTCCGACGCGGGACGCCCATCCGGCACCCCTTGCGCTTGCCCTGCTTGGACTTGGCGTAGTTGTCGAACGCGGCGGCCGCGTTCGCAAGTCCGGTGCTGTAGGCCTCTTTGGAGTTCTCCTCCCACCACTCGGCATATCTCGGGTCGGTGGTCTTGATCCGGTTGAACTCCTTGCGCAACGCGGGCAGCGACCACGCCCGCCACGGCGTCAACTCCTCCTCACCGATGCCATAGGTGGCTTCGGCCTTGCGCTGCCACCACGAGGCAGTCACCCAGGACACGGCCCAGTTGTAGGCGGCGCGAGCGGCGCCGCAGTGCGAGCGCAGCGCCCGCTCCTGCCCGGCGTTCGGGTCGAGAGCGAACCTGTAGGCCTGCACCACACAGCCGGACCGCGGCCGGAACTTCCCCCTCACGCGGCTGCCCCCCTGCTCGACGAACCCCTCACCACACCCAACGAGCACCACACACAAAGGTCACGCATTCGACGAAGGAACACCCATTTCCATCCAGGGAGGCAAAGACCCGGGCCTATACAAGGCGAGAGAGGCTGAGATGCGCTTGATGGATTACTCAGCAGCGTTCAGCCCCGTGATCGGTCGTCTTCGTCTCGCGGTCGTCTGTCACCTCCTTGGACGTGTGCGGGGGCGCTCCGCTATGCCGGGTCGGTCAAAAGGTTCCGTCAAAAACGGTCCGTCAAAAAGGTCCGTCAAAAAAGTTGGAGGCCCGGCTGCCGCCCCCGCGCCTCGAAGTCCAGCAGCTGCCGCTTGCGGTCGAGCCCGCCGCCGTAGCCGGTGAGGCTGCCGGTGGAGCCGACCACGCGGTGGCAGGGGACGATGATGCCCACCGGGTTCTTGCCGTTGGCCAGGCCCACGGCGCGGGAGGCGGTCGGCCGGCCGAGGCGGTCGGCGAGCTGTCCGTACGAGACGGTCTCGCCGTACGGGATGCGCTGCAGCTCGGACCAGACGCGGCGCTGGAACGGGGTGCCGGACAGCCGCAGCGGCAGGTCGAACTCGGTCAGCTCGCCCGCGAAGTAGCGGCGCAGCTGGCGGATGGTCTCGGCGAACGGGGGCTCGTCGGGGTCGCCGGGGGCGCCGAAGGTCTCCTCGGCCGGGCGGTGGCGCTGGTCGGTCATATAGAGCCCGGCCAGGGCGGCTTCGTCGGCGGCTTCGTCGGCGACGAGGGTGAGCTGCCCGTACGGGCTGTCGATGACGGTGTGGGTGCGGGACATGGTGGAACTCTTTCGACTCTGGGTTTCCTACGATGCGGGCAGGTAGTTGATCGGGTGGTCGCCGGTGGCCCACAGGTACTGGACGGCGTACGCGCGCCAGGGCCGCCAGCGGGTCGCGTACCGGGTCAGCGCCCCCGGAGTGGCGGGCAGCCCCAGTTCTGCGGCGGCGTTCCGCACCCCGAGGTCGGTCGGGAGAAACGCGTCCGGGTCGCCCAGCGCGCGCATCGCGATGACCTCGACGGTCCACGGCCCGATCCCGGACAGCTCGGCCAGGCGCGCCCGCGCCTCGTCCCAGTCGCTGCCGACGCCGAGTGCGAGGCGATCCGAGGCGAGCGCGTCGATCAGGCCGAGGAGCGTGGCGCGGCGGGTGCGCGGCATGGCCAGCGCCTCGGGGTCGAGGCCCGCCAGGGCGCGCGCGGTCGGGAAGAGATGGGTCAGCCCGCCCGACGGGTCCTCGACCCGCTGACCGTGTGCGGTCACCAGCCGGGCCGCGTGCGTACGGGCCGCCGCCGTGGACACCTGCTGCCCGAGCACCGCGCGCACCGCGAACTCGTCGGCGTCCACCGCACGCGGCACCCGCCGCCCCGGCGCCTTGTCGACCAGCGGCGCCAGGTCGGGGTCGGTGCGCAGCAGCTCGTCGACCGCGACGGGGTCGGCGTCCAGGTCCAGCAGCCGCCGGCATCTGCTGATCGCCCCGGCCAGGTCGCGCATATCGGTGAGGGACAGCTGACAGCCGATGTGGTCCGGCTCCGGGCGCAGTGTCACGACCCCGTGTCCGTACGGCAGCCGCAGCGTGCGGCGGTACGCGCCGTCGCGCCACTCCTCCACCCCGGGCACGGCAGTGGCGGCCAGATGGCCGAAGAGGTTGTCCGGGCACAGCGGCGCCCGGAACGGCAGCCGCAACGTCAGCGCGCCCGGCGCGGCGGACCGCCCGCCACGCTTGGCCCGCTGCCGCAGCTCGGTGGGCGACAGCGCGAACACCTCGCGGACGGTGTCGTTGAACGCCCGGATGCTGGCGAAGCCGGCCGCGAAGGCGATCTCCGCCATCGGCAGCCCGGTGGTCTCGATGAGCAGCCGCGCGGTCTGCGCGCGCTGCGCCCGGGCCAGGGCGAGCGGACCCGCGCCGAGCTCGGCGCGCAGCTGCCGCTCGATCTGGCGCGTGCTGTACCCGAGGCGGGCGGCGAGCCCTGGCACCCCGTCGCGGTCGACCACCCCGTCGGCGATCAGCCGCATGGCGCGGGCGACCAGGTCGGCGCGCTCGTTCCACTGCGGCGAGCCCGGGCTGGCGTCGGGGCGACAGCGCTTGCAGGCCCGGAACCCGGCCTGCTGGGCGGCCGCCGCGCTGGGGTGGAACCGCATGTTCTCGGGCTTGGGGCCGACGACCGGGCAGCTCGGACGGCAGTAGATGCCCGTGGTGACGACGGCCACGAAGAACCAGCCGTCGAACCGCGCGTCCTTGGCCTGGGCGGCGCGCAGGCACCGGTCGGTGTCGGTATGCATGGCTCAAGCATCGGCCATCGGACAGCCCCTGGCTCGCGAGAATCCGACATCGACGTCTGGGGGGCGGGCCACGGCATAGTCCTGGCGTAGTCCACGGCATATTGGCGCGAAAGGGCAGTCCAGAGGCGCTGTGATCGGCATCATGGAAGGTGTGACGGACTACGCCGAAATAGTGCTTGCCGACGACACCTCCGTACGCCTGGAGCTGGCCCCCGTGGGCACGGCCCCCAGCGGCGGACCCGGCGGCGGGGCGGGGGGCGAGGCGGCGCGCCCACGGCCCGGCAGACCGGGTGGGATCGGCGGGGTGGGCGGGGTGACCCCGGTGGGGCGCGGTTCGCGCGCCGCCGCGGCGCTGGCCACGGACGCGCTGCGTACGGTGCTGCGGCCGCTGGGCCCGCTGCTGCAGGAGGTGCACGACGCGGTGTGCACCGCGCCGAACCCGCCGCATGAGATCAATGTGCAGTTCGGGGTGCAGGTGGGGCAGGACCTCAAGCTGGGCATCGTGGGCGCCAACGGGCAGGCGAGCCTGACCGTTTCGGCCACCTGGCAGTTGTCGAGGGAAACGGGAGCGGGGGCGGGCAGCCCGGGCCCCGGCTCCGGCCCCGCCGCCTGAGCCATGGGGTGGTTCCACACCCGCGGGCCCTCGTCCCGGCCCGCGGTATCCGTCCTGGCCGGGGCCGACGGCGAGCCCGCCGGCTCCGCCGTGCTGCTGCCCGGACAGCACCTGCTGACCTGCGCGCACGTCGTCAACAGCGCCCTGGGCAGGCCCGACTTGCTGGCCCCTGACCACCCGGGCCCGGTCGCGGTGCGGGTCCGGATCATCGCCCGAGAGATCACCGTCGAGCGCGAGGCCGAGCTGACGGCCTGGATCCCGCCGCGGTTGGACGACGGCGGGCTCGGCGGCTACGAATGGAACGGCGATCTCGCGGTGCTGCGCGTGACCGGCGCGCTGCCGCGCGCGTTCCAGCCGCCACCCTGGCACCCCATGGCCAAGGAGCAGCGGGTCCGCGCCTGGCACGGCAGCGGGGAGCCTGGGGTCTTCGCCGACGCCGAGGTGACCAACTGCGACGGCCGGTTCGGCTACTTCGACGGCGGCGACCGATCCCTGGACATCGAGCAGTCCTACAGCGGCGGCCCCCTGTGGACGAACGACGAGAGCGTCGTCGTCGGGCTCGTCACCGCGAAGCTGGCTATTCATGGGGGTCGCGTACGCCGCGCCTGGGGCATCCCCTGGCAGCGCGTCCGGCGGGAGCTGGACGACAAGGGTCTTGCCCATCTCACCGCCGCTCCCGAGGACGGCGTACCCGACCACCCCGCCTATTGGGAGCTGGTCACCCTGCTGGACAGGCCGCTGCCGACGGTCGGTGGCTGGGCGCGCTGCGGGCAGGCCGTCGCCCGCCAGTGCGGCCTCGGCCACCACGCCGACGGGGCGCCGTCGGCCGAGGAACTCGCCCGGCTGCTGCTCACCCATGAGCGGGCGCTGCCCGCCCTGGTGGAGGCCGTGCGCCACACCGCGCGGGACCTGGCGGACGAACTGCTGGCCGTGGCGCGCTCGCACAACCTGTCCCGGCTGCTCTCGCCCCAGGAGTACAAGCGGCTGGTCGCGCTGCTGGACGCGCTGCCCACCCCCGCGGCGGCCCGCATCCCCGCCGCCGTACGGGCGGCGCTGCCGCTGGCCGCCGTGCCCGCCGCCCTGCTGAACGGTGGCGGGAGCACCGCCGCGCTCGTCGAGCATCTGGAGACGCTGCACGGCGACAGCGCGCCCGATCCGTACGCCGGTCTGGCCGTGCCGAGACTGCTGCGCGCCGTCGAGTACGTGGCGGCGGCCGGCTCCCGGGCCGATGGAGGGGGCCCGGCGCTGCGGCAGTGGTGCGACGGGGTCGCCGAACGGCTCGGCGTATCCGAGACGGCTCTGTTGGACCGCCGCAGGGACGCCGCGGACTGGGCGAGCGAGTGGCGGCTGAACCCACCGCGCGTGCTGGTCGAACTGCGCGCGCTGCCCACCCGCGACGACGGCCCCGAGCGCTATCGCATGCGGCTGTGGTGCGATGAGGGCTTGGGCTCCGGCTCGCAGCCGGTCTCGGAGCAGGGCCAGCGGCCGCGTACGCCGGACGAAGTGGCCCGCGAGATCCTGGCGGTCATCGGTCCGCTGCGCCGGGTGGACGAGAGTGTGCTCCCGGTCGTCGAACTGGTGGTGGACCGCGACTCGCTGGAGCTCCCCCTCGACGACTGGGAGGCCACGGACCAGCCGCTGACGCGGGTGCTCGGCGCGGAGTACCCGGTGGTGGTCAACTGCCCCGAGCTGCGCGAGCGGGGCGGCGAAGGGATCCTGTCCGACTGGCGGGAGCGGTGGCGGCGGCTGGACAGCGAGGAGCCGCTGCACATCGACGACGAGGTGGCCGAGAGCCCGCGGGCCCTGTACGGGCTGCTGATGGAGCGGCGGTTCGCTGGGCGGGCGCACATCGTGGCGTCGCGGCAGCGCCGTTCCGCGGCCGTACAGACGTGTCTGGCCGCCGGTGTGCCCGTGGTGCTGTGGGACCGCGGCGACAGGCCCGGGTCCCCCGTCCTCGGCCACCTCACCGACCCGCACGGGCATCTGCCCGAGCAGGTACGGATCTACCGGACCATGGTGCTGCAGCGCCCCTTGACCTGCCCCGGCCGCCCGGTACTGGCCTGGGCGGACCCCGATCTGCTGCCGCCGGAGGGGGCGGGGCGGCCGGTGCCGGAGGAGGACTTTGAGCGGCCGGACGAGGGGCTGGTGGTGGGCGGGGCTCTGTCGCACATGGCTACCGACGGGCCCGTTGGGATGGTTGTCGAACGGTTGCGGTCTCCGTCGTCTCTCCCGACGGAAGCGAGACCGGCCGAGCCACCGCCCCAGGAAGCAGTTGGGCCCCCGCCGGACGAGGAACGGCCGTTGCCGGACGATGCGTTGCCGGACCCGGACGACTTGGACGACACGGACGACGAATGGGTGACACGGCCGTTAGCGCACTTCGAGCCACCGCTGCCGAACGCCGGCCGGCCGCTGCCCGTGCTGGAGCTGGCGGACCCGACCGACTTTGACGACCCGGAGGATGAGGATTTCGCATGGTGACCACGTACGACAGCTGGCGGCTGTTCCACGGAGACGGCCAACAGCACCCGGTCGACGAGATGCCGCCCGCCCCGCCCTGGCGCACCTTCGGCCCGGTCGCGCCCGACGGCGGCCCGGACGGCGGCACGGACGGTGGCCCGGCGGACGGCCCTGCCCCCGCCCGGCCGTATCTCATCTCGCCGGAACACGCCGACGTGGTGAACGCCGCGCTGCACCTGCGCCGCCCGCTGCTGGTCACCGGCCATCCGGGGACGGGCAAGTCCTCGCTGGCGCGCGCCATCGCCCATGAGCTCGACCTGGGCGAGGTGCTGCACTGGCCGGTCAACAGCCGCTCCACCGTGCAGGACGCCCTCTACCGCTACGACGCGATCGGCCGGCTGCGGGAGACCGCGCTCAGCCGCGACCGCGGCGACGCCGAGCCGCCCCTGGGCAGCTTCGTACGGCTCGGGCCGCTCGGCACGGCGCTGGTGCCGGGCCCGAAGCCCCGGGTGCTGCTGGTCGACGAGCTCGACAAGGGCGATGTGGATCTGCCGAACGACCTGCTGACGGTCTTCGAGGAGGGCGAGTTCGAGATCCCGGAGCTGGCCCGGCTGCCCGAGGAGCAGTCGGTGGTCGACGTGCTCACCGAGCGCGCGGAGGAGCGGGCCACGGTACGGCGGGGGCGGCTGCGCTGCCAGGAGTTCCCCGTCGTGGTGATCACCAGCAACGGCGAACGGGACTTCCCGCCCGCCTTCCTGCGCCGCTGCGTACGTCTGGAGCTGCCCACCCCCGACGAGGCCAGGCTGCGGGAGATCGTCACCGCGCATCTGGGCGAGGACGCGCTGGACGACGTCGAC
This sequence comes from Streptomyces sp. NPDC000941, assembly GCF_053599555.1. Lineage (NCBI taxonomy): Bacteria > Bacillati > Actinomycetota > Actinomycetes > Kitasatosporales > Streptomycetaceae > Streptomyces > Streptomyces sp. NPDC000941. Next base: position 5,768 of record NZ_JBSFMM010000196.1, on the reverse strand, counting down.
CGCCTGCTTGAGGCGTTCCTCAGCCGCCGCTCCGCCCGCCAACTGGCCACCGACCAGCTGCTGAACGCGGTGTTCCTGCGCGCGAGCGGCGTGGACCTGCCGGCGGACGGGCTGCTGGACGCGGTGCTGCACCGGCTGGGCGGGGTGGTGTGACCCGTGGCGAGGGGAGGGCAGATCGGGCGGCGGCCGGGGGCGCTCGGACGGCTGGATGACGCGCTCGCGATCCTCGCGGACAGCGGGGCGCAGCTGTCCCAGGAGCAGCTGCTCGACGCGCTCTGGCTGGCCACGCGGCTGCCCGCGGGGGCGGCGGGAGCGCCTGGTGCAGGGGCGCCGCTGGAGCGCGCCCGTACGACCCCGGCCGCCCCCTCCCCCGACACCACCTCCGCCACCTCCCCTGCCTCCTCCGCCCGGCCCCGTCCCTCCGTACCCGCCGCCTCGCCGCCGTCACAACAGACACCGCCACAGCAGACGCCTCCGCAGCAGACCGGCCCGGCACCGGCCGACGACACAAGCGGTCTGTACGGCGCGATCGAGCCGCCGCCCGCCCCCGGCGCTCCCCCGCCCCCCGCCACGCGCCGCGCGTTGCCGCTGCGGGTGCCGGAGGCCAAGGCGCTGCGCGCCGAGCTGTCCATCGGGCGGGCGCTGCGCCCGCTCAAACAGCACCGGCCCAACCCGCTCAAGCGGGAGGTCGACGAGGTCGCCACCGCGACGGCGCTGGCCGAGACCGGCCTGCCCGATGTGGTCACCCGCCCGGCCCGCGAGCGCTGGCTGGACCTCGCGCTCGTCGTCGACGACGGGATGTCGATGCTGTTGTGGCGGCGGCTGGCGGTCGAGCTGCGCACCCTGCTGCAACGCGCGGGCGCCTTCCGCGTCGTACGGGTCCTGGGTCTGCACACCCGGGGCGCCGACGCGCCCATACTGCGCGCCAAGCCGTACGTCCCCGAGGCGCCCGCCCTCCCCGTAACGGCGGTGTCCGACCCTTCGGGCCACACGCTGGTGCTGGTACTGAGCGACGGGGTGGGCGCGGCGTGGCGCGACGGCCGGATGTCCGCCGTACTGGAGCGCTGGGCGGGCCTCGGCCCGACGGCCGTGATGCACGCCCTTCCGCCTCGCTTGTGGGAGGGGTCCGGGATCCGTGCGCAGCGCTGGCAGGTGCGGACCCGCAGGCCCGGTTCGCCGGGCACGGACTGGACGGTCACCGACCCCGTACTGCCCCCGGAGCTCGCGCGCTTCGACGGCGTCCCTGTACCCGTCCTGGAGCCGGACGCCGGGCCGCTTGCAGACTGGGCGCGGCTGATCGCCTCCGCGAGCGGCACGGCCGTACTCCCCCTGCTGGCCCCGCCGCGCCCGCGCCGCCCAGCGACCGCGCGCTCCGCCCCTGCCCAACCTGCGGACGACCTGAGCCGTCTCAGGCGCTTCCGGGAGGCGGCCTCCCCCGAGGCGTACCGCCTGGCGGCCCACCTGGCCGCCGTCGCCCCGCTGCCGGTACCCGTGATGCGGCTGGTGCAGACGGCGGTGGAGTGGCAGGCGGATACGGGGCACCTGGCCGAGGCATTCCTCGGCGGGCTGATGCGCCCGACCGAGCCCCCGTCCTCGGCGGGCCCGGGGCCGTTCCCGCCGCAGCAACGGCCCTTCACCTTCACCGACACCGTCCAGCGCGCGCTGCTCGGCGCCGTGCCGCTGCCCGAACTCAACGAGACCCGCGAGCTGATCGGCCGCCGCCTGAAGGAACTCGCGGGCAACTCCCCCGACTTCCCGGCCTGGCTCGCCCACCCGTCCGGCGCCGACCGCCTCCCGGCGCGAGCCCGGCCCTTCGGCACGGTGGAACGACGGCTGACGGCCCGGCTGGGCGCGCCACCGGCACTGACAAGGCTCCTGATGGCAAACCGCTGGCGTCCGCTGAGGCCGGGGGACCCGCGCACCATCGGCCCGTACAAGCTGCGGATGACCGACCCGTCGGGGATCCGCGTCACCACGTACATCGGGGACGAGGAGGCGTACGGCGAACAGGTCGTCATCCACACCGCGCTCAGGGCGAACGGGCCGGCGGCCGCCGATCTGCTCCGCGTACAGGCGGAGGCACTGCGCCGGATGAACGGACGTTACGCGGCCAGGCTGCTGCGGCAGGACCTGGACTGCCCGACTCCATGGATCGCCGAAGAGCCCTTTGCCGCGGAGCGCCTGAGCGACACCCCGCTGAGCAGCGACGGAGACAGGGCCTTCGCGGTCGCCCGGCAACTCGCGGACGCGGTGCGCGTGTGCGCCGCCGAGGGCATGGCCCACGGAGCCCTCCGGGACGGCGCCGTCCATGTCTCCGATGACGCGCTCTTCCTGACCGCCTGGTCCTCGACCTGCATCGACGGCGTCCCGTCACCGGCGCTCAGCGGCGGGCTGCGGACCCCCCAGGACAATGTCCACGAACTCGCCGAGATCCTGCTGGACCTCGGCGGTGGGGCACGCTTCGGGGCCGACGGCGAGCCGTACGACCTGTCGCACTGGCGCGGCGTCTGGCGGTCGGTGCGCGATGTCGTGCTGGCCTGTCTGGCGCCCGAGCCGCGCGACCGGCCGACGGCGCGGGAGGTCTGGGCGGCCTTCGGGGGGTCCGGTCCGGTCGGTCCGGCTGATCCGGTGTCCGCCCCCATGTCATGGTCCCTCCAGGAACGGCGGGGCCACGGCTGGGTCCCGCTGTCGGACACCGACCCCCGCTCGCTCGGCCCGTACACCCTGCAATGCCACGTCCGCACCCGCGGCGGCACGAACGCGTATCTGGGGCGCGATCCCGACGGGGAGTACGCCGTGCTGCGCACGGTGGACCAGGACTCCGACCGACCAGGCGTGCTCGCCGAGCTCAGCACGGTAGCGGAGGCGCTGCGCCGAATGGACGGGCGGTATGCGCCGAAGCTGCTGGGGCAGGACCTCGAAGCCGAACCACCGTGGATCGCGGAGGAACATGTCCTCACCTCCGACGGCTCCCTGGCCCGTACCCTCACCGCCCTGCTCTCCGACGGCACGGCAGAGGGTTGGGACGCACGGACGGCGGCCACCATCGGCATGCACGTGGCCGAGGCGGTAAGCCTGTGCTCGGCCGAGGGAATGGTGCACCGCCATCTGACGACGGATACGGTGCTCGTCACCGACAGCACAGTGAAGTTGGTCGGCTGGGATTCGGCCTTCATCGATCAACAGCCCTGGCGCCGGCCCGAGCCGTCCGCGGGCGAGGTCGGGGCGCTGGGCAGGCTCCTTCTGGCCCTGGGCGGCGGTCGTACGAGCACCTCTCAGGAGGTCCGCACGGTCCTGGGAAAGGACGCCTTGCCGTCATCCGTCTCGCCGTCGGCCCGCACCAGGACGGCCGTCGATTGGGCTGGGTCCCCATGGGAAGGCCCGGTCTGGGAGCCGCTGCGCGAGATCGTCGCTTCCTGCCTGGTCGACAACGGCGGAGAGCGCCCAACGGCCGACGACGTCGCAAACTACCTCTCCCAATGGCTCTTCCACACGCCTCTGGCCTCGAGCCAGCGGATGGACGGGGCACCGGGTCGTCCGGGCGGGCCTTCGAGGGCCCAGGGCGACCTGGCCGCAGCCGGCTTCCAGTCGGCCCATTCCTGGCGGGGCGTGGAGGGGCTGACCCGGTCGATCGCCGGCTACCGCCTCGCCCTCGATGACGACGCCGAGCCCGGCACCTACGCGTCTGCGACCTACCTGTACCTGCTCAGCGTGGCGCTGCACACCAGATCCGAGACTCTGAGCAGCGAGCGCGACGCCCAGGAGGCCGTGGAGTTCGGACGCCGGGCGGTGGCGGAGGCGCGCGTGGTGGACCTCCATCTGACGCAGCGCCTGAACCACCTGGCGCTGGCGCTGTCCCACCGGGGCACGCTGACCGGCCGCGCTGAAGACCACGACGAGGCGATTGCCCTGGGCCGTGAGGCCATCACCGGCCTGGAATCCGGCACGGATCCCCAGGACCGCCACATGCTACCCATGCTGTACTTCAACCAGGTGAACGCGGCGCTGTCGCGCTACAGGCAGGGCGGCAGCCCCGCCGACCTGGACGAGGCCGTAGCGGCGGGCCGGCGCGGGCTGGAACTGGAGCAGGAGCTGACCGGAGCGCAGGACCCCGGATCGCTGACCAACCTGTGCCTGGCGTACCTGAAGCGCTACGGAGCACGGGGCGACTACGCCGACCTCGCCGACTCGCTGGAGGCGGGCAGGCGCGCCGTCGAGACGGCGCCGCCCGGGCACCCCGCCCGAGCGCGCGCCCTCAACAACCTCGCGCTGGCCATGACCCGGCGCGTCCAGCGCACTCTGGACCCGAGGGAGCTCGAGGAGACGATCCGCGTCGCCGAGGAGTCCGTGGAGCTGTCCGCAAACGCTCTCGAGTCCGCGCTCGGGGCGGCGAACCTCGCCGAGCTGCTCGCCTGGCGCTTCCGGGAGGGGCATGACCGGGCGGACATCGACCGCGCGATCGAGCTGCTGCGCGGCGGGATCGCGCTCGCGCCCTTCGGACACCCCAAGCGGGACGAGTTCCGCCTTCAGCTGGCCAAGGTCTTGCAGGAGCGCTTCCAGGCCCTGCGCCAGGTGGAGGACGAGCGGGAGTTCACCGTCCTGCTGGAGGAACTGCGGCGCCGGGGTGGGGCACCTCCGGGCCCGGACGCAGCGGGCGGCCTTTCTCTGTGAAGTGAACGAGCGCACCACGCGTTGGACGACCTGGGCGAAGTTGGCGCAGCACCGGCCGGTGCTCGGGGCGCGCGGCCGAGGCCCTATGGTGTACGCCATGTCGTCCACCGACCTCATCCGCATTGTCTCCCGCTCCTCCCCCATGGCCCTCGCGCAGGTCGAGCGGGTCCGCGCCGAACTTGCCGCGCTGCGTCCCGGCATCCGTACCGAGGTGGTGCCGGTCACCACGTCCGGCGACCGGTGGATGGGCGATCTGTCGGCGCTCGGCGGGAAGGGCGCGTTCACCAAGGAGGTCGACGCGGCGCTGCTGGCGGGCGAGGCCGATCTGGCCGTGCACTGCGTCAAGGACGTGCCCGCCGACCGGCCGCTGCCCGCGGGTACGGTCTTCGCGGCGTACCTCAAGCGCGACGACATCCGCGACGCGCTCGTCCACCCCGGTGGGTTGACGCTCGATCAGCTGCCGGAGGGCGCGCGGATCGGCACCTCGTCGGTGCGCCGCATCGCGCAACTGGCCGTCTCCCACCCGCAGCTGGAGTGCGTACCGATGCGCGGCAACGCCAACCGCCGCCTGGAGAAGCTGGACGCGGGCGAGTGCGACGCGCTGCTGCTGGCGGTGTCCGGGCTCGAGCGCATCGACCGTACGGACCGGATCAGCGAGATCCTGCCCGTCGAGACGATGTGCCCGCCGATCGGGGCCGGGGTGCTGGCGCTGCAGTGCCGCGAGGACGACACCGCGACCATCGACGCGGTCTCCGGGCTCGGCGACGCCGACGCCTGGAAGGAGATCACGGCGGAGCGCATGCTCCTGCATGTGCTCCAGGGCCACTGCAACTCCCCCATCGCGGGCTACGCCAGGGCCGAGCGCGACGGCCGCCTCTCCCTGCGCGCCCGAGTGTTCAGCCCGGACGGCAAGACGGTGCTGGACGCGCACGAGTGGGCGGGCCCGCTCGACCCGGCCACGCTCGGCACCTCGGTGGCGGTGGCCCTGCTGCGCCAGGGGGCGCGCGAGGTGATCGACACCATCCCGCACTGAGCGTCGGCAGAATTTGCGGTGAGTATGAGACAGCGACACGCCGTCCCGTCGGCGTGTCGCTGTC
>NZ_JBSFMM010000195.1:0-21410 GCF_053599555.1 Streptomyces sp. NPDC000941 | reverse complement strand
AACCCCCCATACCAACCTTGTCCACCGGATTACAGACGGCTCCACCCCCCACCCCCCGGCCGGGGGGCCCCCCCGCCCCCCACCGCCGTCCCAAGAGCGCGGTCAGCGCTGATCGCCACGCACCGCGTCGACGAGCTCCGAAGAGCTGCGAACCGGGGCCTTTTCGGTCGTCTTTCCGTTCCCCATGACAAATCCTCCTACGGTGGTGCACCAGGGCTTGCCCGACCCTGCTTGCGCGGTCCCGACGGATCGACGAAGGCGACGAGCACCACGCCCGAATCCGGGTCGTTTCAGTGCTTATGCGCTGTTGGCGTTCGGCATCAGGCCCGCGACCCGCTGCCGCGGTATCACCAGGCCGAACTCATAGCTCAGCGCGACGGCTTGGGCCCTGCTGCTGATTTCCAGCTTCCCCATGGCGCGGTTTAGGTGCGTCTTCACCGTCGCTTCGCTGATGTGCAGAATCTTGGCGACGGTCGAGTTCCCGTACCCCTTGGCGACCAGCTTGAGCACTTCGGCCTCGCGCATGGTGAGCGTGGCCAGCCTCGAACCGTCGTATTCGACCGGTGTGGTGCGATGGGTGCAGATGTCGACCAGACGTGACATCACGCCGGGCGAGAACACCATATTGCCGCGGGCGGCGGCCGTGACGGCCGCGGTCATCTGCTCCGGCGGGATGTTCTTCAGGAGAATTCCGCGAGCGCCTGCGTGGAGGGCCGCGTATATGTCATTGTCATCGACTGTCGAGGTGACGAGGAGGGCGGTCGGCGGGTCCTCTGGGTCCGCCTCCAGGATGCGCTGGATGGTTTCCGCCCCGCCGAGATCCGGGAAATCGGTGTCGATGATGACGATATCCGGTTTGACGCCCTCGGCCAGCGCGCAAGCTGTTTCACTGTCCGCGGCCTGAGCCACCACGCTCAGCCCCGGCACCGCGTTCAACAGTGCGGAAAGCCCCAGCCTTGTCCAGGGGTGCGCATCCGCGATGAGTAATGTGGTCTCCGCACCCTCCACCACATCACTGTCTCCCCCGCTGATCAAATGTTCCTCCTCCGGGCCGAACCGGCCGACCAGACACCGGAAACCCTTGCATGCACCGGTGACACACGCAAGGAAAAACTGAACGCACAGGTCGCTGATTACGCGTAAGTCGGCGGAATCCAGGCCTTCCAGGTCAACGGGTGAACAGGTGATGAAAGACGCGGATGGCCGTCGCCCATCGCGGTACGCCCATCGGCTCACCAGGCCGCTTTCCACTCCGCGTGGTAGCCCAAAGCGCCTGGCCGCATACCTCCGCCTGGCCGGTCGGCGGGCTACAAGCCACTGCCCACCTGCGGCAATGCGCGGAATTGTTGCTTCCCCTTTCCCTTCGGCCGGTCGGCCGAGCCCGGCCCGGCTCACCGCCTGGGAGTACACGGGGGTCGAATACGGTCGAGGGTGGATGACGGGCATCCGCAGAGAGTGCAGTTACTGCTACACCGGCCGCTGTATGTTCGCGATTGGCTGCGTTGATACGTTCATCGGCACGCCACTGGAATTGCCGAGTGCCTTATCGGGTAACTGTTCTCCCGGCCCGGAGAACACACAGGTGGAGGTTTCCGTTACGTGAGCTTGTCTCGTGTCATTAGTAGAATGCTGTCTACTACCCGAGGGTTCACGTTTGTCTCAGGAGAGTCGGCCGAATTCCTCAGCTTCGCCGATCTCAAAGAGGCGGCCGAGGGCATCGGCAGAGGGGTCGCCGCCGCCGGCTTCACGCCAGGGGACCGCGCGATTCTCATGCTCTCGGACCAGCGTGAGTTCATCACCGCCTTCTTGGGAATGGAGCGGGCCGGGGTGATCCCGGTCCCCCTCTTCCCGCCCGCCCTGCCGACCCGGACCGATGCCTACCGGGAACGTCTGGCCTCTCTTCATGCGTCGTGCCTGCCGCGTCAGGTCATCGCCGATGAACGGCTCTTCGACCTGTGCGCGGAGTGCGTCGGCGAGCGGCCGTTGCTCTATGCCCAGCTGTCCGCCAGGGAGGCATTCACGCGGCGCTTCTCCCCCGCGGGGTTCCTGGAGCCGACGGTCACCCCGTCGTACACCCTCGCCCCTCAGCTCGATGACGACCCGCCGAAGGGCGGCGGAAACGCACAGGACGCCCCGATCGGGATCGCCGCCGACTGGCTGACCGGCGTCTGGCAACAGTGCGCGGTCAGGCTTCCCGCTGTATCGCGAACCGCAGATGGAAAGTGATGAAAGTGAACGAAGTGAAGACGTCCACGGATCTGGACGCGATTGTTGACACCCTGACCGCGGCCTTCCTCGAGGACGACCCGGTCGTCAATTGGCTGGTACCGCCCGGGACTCCGGAGCGGGAGCGCTATCTGCGCGGCTTTCTGCGGGCCTGGGTGAAATTCATGCTGGACCACGAGGGGACCGCCATCGTCACGCCGGACCACAGTGGCGTCCTCGTATGGGAGCCCTCGCCCTCGGGCAGGAAGGTCCCCCTCACCGCGGAGGACGAGGAGGCGTTCCTCGCCGATATCGCGGCCTCCACCGGCCCCGCGGAGAAGCGCTGCCTGCAGCTCATCGAAGCGCTCGACTCCAACTATCCGCACGACCTTCCGCGGCACGGACATGTCGCGCTCGCCGCCGTCCACCCGGATGCGCACGGGACGGATGCCAGGCCGGCCCTCACGGACGAGTTGATACGACTCGCCGTATCCCTCGATCTCGGAGGCTACTGCGAGGCCTCGTCCGAGCGGAACGCCCTACTGTGGGAGCGGCTTGGCATGCAGCGCATAGGCGAGCCGATCCAACTGCCGGAATCCGACGTCACCTTGACTCCCATGTTCATTCCGCCGCCCGGAGTCCAGGGTTGAGCGTGCCGCGGGGCCGACTCGGAGGGTCCTTTGATGCGTGAAAACCCCTTGCGCAGCTACAAGCTCTATATCGCGGGCAAGGACGTCGAGGGCGACGGCTGGGTGTACACCGTCAGCGCACAGTCGCTGCTCGAGGACGTCTTCACCAGCGTCAGCCTGAAGAGGGATCTGGAGCGGAATCCCGAATCCACGGCCGCGGACCACCCCTATGTGGTGGGCCGCTGCGCCGTCGCGTCCGATGCCGCGATCGATCTGGCCACGGAGGCCGCGGCGTCGGCCGCACCGGGCTGGGCGGCGATCCCGCTGGAGCGGCGGATGCGTCTCGGCACGCTGTTCCGCGAGGCGCTGGGCCGCCGCCGGGACGAGTTCCTGGACATGCTGGTCGCCGAGGGGCATCCGGTGAGCCTGGCCCGCTGGGAACTGAGCTGCCTGTTCCAGGTGTACAGCGAGGAGAGCCTGGGCTGGTACCGGCAGCGTATGCACACGGAGTTCGAGCACGCCGGGCGGCGGCTGATCGTACGCCGCCGGCCCGACGGCGTGGTCGCCTTCAACCCGCCGCAGAACGCTCCCGCGCCCAGCGCCGCCCTCGCGGTGCTCGCCCTGATGGCGGGCAACGCAGTCATCGTACGGGCGCCCCGCTCCATCGCCCTGTCCACCATGTGGGTGCTGCGCGAGGTCGTGGCGCCGCTGCTCGACGAGGTGGGGGCGCCCCCCGGTGTGCTCAATGCCGTCTGCTCCAACCCGAAGCAGACGCTGGACCGGTGGATCGAAAGCCCGCTCATCGACGACATCTTCTACATCGGCGGCAGCAAGGAGGGCCTGGCCTTCCAGGAGCGGTGCGTCGCACACGGCAAGAAGCCGATCCTGGAGCTGGCCGGCAACGACAGCATCGTCGTATGGAAGGACGCGGACCTCACGCGCGCCGCCGAGGCGATCTGTGAGTCGTTCTACGGCTCCGGGCAGATCTGCATGGTGCCCAACTGCGTCCTGGTGCACCCCGCTGTCGCCGACGAGCTGATCGCCGCGGTCAAGGAACAAGCCAAGACCGTACGCCCCGGCTATCCCGAGGACGAGGGCGTGCTGCTGTCCCCGGTCCGCCGCAGCGAGCGCTTCTTCGGACTGCTCCAGCAGGCCCTGGCGGGTGGCGCGGAGTTGGTCACCGGCGGCAGGCGCACCGAACTGGACGGCACTCCTTCGGACACCGGTGTCTTCCTCCAGCCCACCGTGGTGCGGGTGAACGGGCTGCCCGGTGCGCGCCGCCTGGACGTCGTACGCCAGGAGACGTTCTTCCCGCTGCTGCCGATCGTCGTCCCGGAGCCGTCCGCCGATGACGAACTCCTCGACGGGTTCCTCGATTTCGTCAACACCAACGAGTACGGGCTGCGCAACTCGCTGTGGGCGGAGTCCGAGGACGTCATCGACGCATTCGTCCAGCGCGTCGTCAACGGCGGCCTGCTGAAGATCAACGACTCGCACATCGGGTTCCTGCCCTATCTGCCCAGCCATGGCGGGACCGGCCTGACCGGCGGGGTCTTCGGCGAGGCCAACTATCCGATGCTCAAGACCTCGCACCTCCAGGGCGTGTCCATCGCCCGTGGCGCCAGCCCGCGTGAGGCGGTCTTCGGGTCCTGACCGCCCTGACGGCCCACCGCCGATGTACGCCCCACCCTTTCGAACCGCTCTGATTCACCACCGCACAATCCGGAGGACGTTACCCGTGACCGTGATCCAGGGAGCCCGGGTCGACACCGAGGAGGAAATCCTCAGCCTGTACCGCGCCCACCTCAGCAAGGGGCGGGCGACTCTCGCCGAGCTGTTCGGCAGCCATATGGAGGTGGAGTCCTCCGGGGCCTGGCTGACCACCAGCGACGGCGAGCGGTTCCTGAACACCGGCGGCTACGGCGTCTTCATCATGGGCGCCCGGCACCCCATCGTCATGGAGGAGGTGGAGCGCCAGCTGCACACCCACCCCACCGCGACCCGCATCCTGCTGGAGCCCACCGTCGCCCGCGCTGCCGAGGCGCTGGTCTCCGTCATGCCCGAGGGCCTGGACCGGGTGCACTTCGCGCTGTCCGGCGCCGAGGCCGTCGAAACCGGCCTCAAGCTGGCCCGGGCGGGCGGCCGCAGGCGCACCGTCTCCATGCTCGGCGGCTACCACGGCAAAACGCTCGGCGCGCTGTCGACCACCGCCAAGGAGGTCTACCAGGCGCCGTTCCGCCCGCTGATCCCGGACGTCCGGCATCTGCCGTTCGGCGACGCGGAGGCGCTGGAGGCGGAGTTGCGCGCCCACCCCGGCGAGGTGTGCGTCATCCTCGAACCCGTGCAGGGCGAGGGCGGAGTGATCATCCCGCCCAAGGGCTACCTCAAACGCGTCGAGGAACTCGTCCGCGCCTACGACGGCTTCCTGATCCTCGACGAGGTGCAGACCGGGTTCGGCCGGCTCGGCGAGTGGTGGGGTGCCGACACCGAGGGCGTGGTCCCCGATGTCCTGCTCACCGGCAAGGCCCTGGGCGGTGGTGTGCTGCCCGTCTCCGCGGCGGTCGCCACCCGCCAGGCGTTTCGCCCGTTCGACAAGGACCCGTACGTTCACACCGCCACCTTCTCCGGACAGCCGCTGCTGATGGCCGCCGTGCAGGGCGCCATCCGGGCGGTCAAGGAGGAGCGGCTGGTGTCCAGGTCCATGGACCTCGGGGCGGTGCTGCTGTCGCGGATCTCCGAAATCGCCCACCGCAACATCCCCGGCCAACTCGTCGAGGTACGCGGCCAGGGCCTGCTGATCGGGGTGGAGCTGGTCGAGGCGGGGCTGGCCGGCGAGCTGCTGATCGAGCTGTTCAACAACGGAGTCGTCGCCAACCACTCGATGATCGGCAGCTCGGTGGTGCGCTTCACACCGCCGGCCACTCTCACCGACGGCGATGTGAAGTTCTTCCTCGAATCCTTCGACAAGGCCACCCGCGATCTGATCAGCGGCTCGGCCACCATGCCGGAAGGCGGTAACTGAACGTGCGGCACGTGGAACTGGACGCCGTGGTGCGCTCCGAGAAGGCGGACCACGTCTTTGAGAACGTCATCAAGTGGGAGAAGTATCCGCAGCTCGCACCGCATGTGCAGGCCGCCACCGCGCACGTCGCATACCCCGCCGAGCAGGGCAGCTCGAGCTGGGAGCTGCACTTCCGCAGCGGGCTGCTGCGCTGGACCGAGGAGGAGCGGTTCGTCCCCGAGCGCGGTGAGATCCACTTCGAGCAGACCGACGGCGACTTCGACAGCTTCGCCGGGCAGTGGCAGATCACGCAGAGCGGCGACGATGTGCTGGTCCGCTTCGACGCCGACTTCGACTTCGGCATCCCGAGCCTGGAGGGGATTCTCGACCCCATCGCCGAGCGGGTGATCAAGGAGACGGTCGCCTGGGCGATCACCGGGCTGTTCGCCCGTACGGAGATACGTGGCGGCGTGGGCAGCCCCGAGGCCGCGGTCACCGGCGGCGCGTAGACCAGGCCCGGACGCGTAAGGAGAACGCGCAACCATGAACGGTTCGTTGGAGGGTGTCGCCATGGCCGGCGGCGCGCCCGCGTCCGTGATCGTCGGCATCGGGGCGTATGTCCCCCCGAACCCGGTGTCCAACCACGACCTCACCGCCCGTCTGGACACCACCGACGAGTGGATCCGTACCCGTACCGGCATCTCGTCCCGGCACATGGTGCTGCCCGGACAGGCCACCTCGGATCTCGCGGTCGAGGCGGGCCGGCGGGCGCTGGAGTCGGCCGGGCCGGAGCACGCGGGGGGCGTGGACGCCGTGGTGCTCGCCACCACCACACCCGACCGGGCGTGCCCCGCGACCGCGCCCGAGGTCGCCTCGCGGCTGGGGCTCGGCACGGTAGCGGCCTTCGACATCTCGGCCGTGTGCAGCGGGTTCCTGTACGGGCTGGCCACCGCGACCGGGCTGATCGCGGCGGGCACGGCCGGCCGCGTCCTGCTCATCGCCGCGGACGCGTTCACCACCCTCATCGACCCGCGGGACCGCGCCACCGCCGTCATCTTCGCCGACGGGGCGGGGGCCGTGGTGCTGCGGGCCGGTGAGCCGGACGAGCCCGGTGCGGTCGGCCGTGTCGTACTCGGCAGCGACGGCTCGCGCAGCGGACTGCTCCAGGTGCCGGGCGGCGGATCCCGGCAGCGCAGCCTGGGCGGGCCGGTGAAACCCGGCGACGCGTTTCTGCGGATGGCCGGGCGCGACACCTACCGGCACGCGGTGGGCCGGATGGCGGAGGCGTCCCGGCAGGCGGTGCGGGCCGCCGGCTGGGACCTCGCGGACATCGACCGGCTCGCCGCCCACCAGGCCAACGCACGCATCCTCGCGACGGTCGGGGACGACCTCGGCATCCCCGAGGACCGGCGGCTCTCCAACATCGCGCACAACGGCAACACCGTCGCCGCCTCGATCCCGCTGCTGCTGGCCGACGCCACCGCCGACGGCAGCCTCACGGCCGGCCACCGGGTGCTGCTCACCGCCTTCGGCGCCGGTCTTGCCTGGGGCGCGGCGACCGTCCACTGGCCGGACGTCAAGCCCGGCTGAGGCCCCTCGGCCACTCCCCCACTGTGCACCCTTCGGAAGGAACGCAGCCATGTTCGACACCCTCAAGGAAATCCTGGTCAACAAGCTCAAGGTGACGCCGGAGCAGGTCGTCCCCGAGGCCACCAGGGAGGACGTCGAGCTCGACTCGCTGGCCGTCGTCGAGCTCTCCCTCGTACTGGACAAGGAGTTCTCCATCGTCATCAGCGACGACGAACTGCTGGAGGTGGACACCATCGGCGACATGGCGCGCCTCATGGAAGAGCGGAGCGCGAAGGTCTGATGGGCCGACACGATGTCGCCGTCACCGGACTCGGCCTGGTCACCCCGGCGGGAATCGGGGTCGGGCCGAGCTGGGAGGCGGCCCTGGAGGGGCGGCCCACCGCCGCCCATGACACGGAACTCGCCAGCAACCCGGTGCGGATCTCCTGCCGCGTCCCGGACTTCGACCCGGATGGGCTGCTCGGCGGCCGCCGGGCCCACCGGCTGGACCGCTTCGTGCAGTTCGCCCTGGTCGCCGCCCGGGAGGCGGTCGCCGACGCCGGGCTCGACCCGGCCACCTGGGACGGCGGCCGCGTCGGTGTGGTCCTCGGCTGCGCCGACGGCGGCCCCGCGACCGTGGAGGCACAGCACCGGGTGCTGATCGAGGAGAACCCCGCCTGGGTGTCCCCGCTGCTGCTGCCGATGCAACTGCCCAACATGCTCGCCGGGCAGACCGCCATCGAGTTCAAGGCCACCGGCCCCAACCTGGTCGTGGCCACCGCCTGCGCCTCCGGTGCGAGCGCCATCGGCGCCGCGCGCGATCTGCTGACCCTCGACCGCTGCGACATCGTCATCACGGGCGGCAGCGAGGCGATGATCACCCCCCTGGTCATGGCCGGATTCGCCAAGATGGGCGCCCTGTCCAAACGCCAGGACGACCCGGCCGCCGCGTCCCGGCCCTTCGACGCCGACCGCGACGGCTTCGTCGCGGGAGAGGGCGCGGGTGTGCTCATCCTCGAACGCGTCGCCGACGCGACGGCCCGTGGCGCACGCGTACGGGCCAGAATCGCCGGCTACGGCGCGACCGCCGACGCCCACCACGTGACCTCGCCGCACCCGGACGGCATCGGCATCGAAGCGGCGCTGCACGCGGCGCTCGCCGACGCGGGCGCCCGCCCGGAGGACGTCCAGCATGTCAACGCGCATGGCACCTCCACCCCGCTGAACGACCTGGCCGAGGGCCGTATGCTGCACCGCGCGCTCACCGGGGACCCGCTGGTGACCTCGACCAAGGGCGTCACCGGCCATCTGCTGGGCGCGGCCGGCGCGGTGGAAGCGGCATTCGGCGTGCTCGCCGTCGAACAGCAGCGTGTGCCGCCCACCGCCAATCTGCACACGCCCGACCCTCGCCTCGACATCAAGATCGCCACCGCCCCGACCACCACCCGTATCGACCTCGTTCTCTCCAACTCCTTCGGTTTCGGGGGGCAGAACGCGGTCCTGGCGATAGCGAGGGCGTAGCGGAAGCTGCGGGGGGCAACACGCGGGGGCCACGGCGAGTGCCGCTCTCGTTCCCGGGGCTCGTCTACGCTGACGGACGGCGCGGGTATCACGGTGTCCCGCGCCCTCGTCGGCACTGCACGGCACTCCGCGACCAAGCGGCGGCAGGGATGGCCCATGAACACGCGTTGGCCCCGTTCGCTCTCCTGCGTCATCGTGACCGCCATCTCCTCGGCCCTCCTCATCGGCTGCGGGGGAGAAAAACACGGCCGCAGCTGTTCCGGCCGCACGGGCAAGGACCTCTCCGGCCGTACCGTCGCCGGTGACGACCTGCTGCAGAAGACACTGCGCTGCGTCAACCTCGAACGCGCCACGCTGACCGGGCTGGTGTCCGAAGCGAACCTGCGCCGCGGCAACCTCTACAAAGCGCGGCTGACCGGTGCGTCACTGGAGAACGTCGATCTGCGCGAGGCCGACCTCCGCGGGGCCGACCTCAGCTCCGTCTCCCTCTCCCAGGTCGACCTGCGCGGCGCCGATCTGAGCGATGCCATGCTCGGCAAGGGTCTCCTCGAAGACGTGAGCTTCGGCGGCGCCCACCTGTCCGATGTGGATCTGCGAGCGGCCTCCCTCACCCACGTCGACCTCACCAAAGCGGATCTGAGCGGCGCCGATCTGTCCGGCGCCGCGCTGTCCGACTCGGATCTCCGCGGCGCGCGAACGCGGGATACCGACCTTTCGACGACGACCTGGGAGAACGTCGTCTGTCCGGACGGCTCCCGCTCGAACGCCGGGACTTCCTGTACGAGCCATCTCACCTAGGCGGCCCGCCGGCCGGCCCGTGTCAGGCGCTCGGCCGCATCCACGCCTTCGCGAAGCACGTCGGCACATCGAGCGACGCCGCCTCCTTGCGGTACGCCCGCGGCGACCGGCCGACGATGTCACGGAACGTACGGCTGAAGGTCCCCGGGCTGCCGAAGCCGACGTCGAAGCAGATGTCCGTCACGCTGCGGTCGCTCTCCCGCAGCAGGAACATCGCACGCTCGACCCGGCGCCGCTGCAGGTAGCGGTGCGGCGTCTCGCCGAACGTGGCCCGGAAGGTGCGGGTGAAGTGCGCCTGGGACACATGGGCGATCCGGGCCAGGGCCGGGACGTCCAGCGGCTGCGCATAGGCACGATCCATCGCGTCCCGCGCCCGCAGCATGCGGCGGTTGGTCTCTTCCGTGGCACGGCTCACCGCGCCATCACATCACAGTGACGACCCGACCGCGCTCTCCCGTCCGTACTCTCCTTACGGACCTTCCTTACGGACCCGTGACATGGTGGGCGCGGTGCGGTCGTATGCCTATGTCTCCCGCAACGACCTGGAGACGGCCGTCCTGCTCACGGCCATGGTGGGCACGGGCGTGCGGCGGCTGGTGCCGGCCGGCTCCATGGTGGTGTACGGGGCGGGTCGGTACCTCTGCGAGCGGCACGCAGTGGTACACCGACCAAGCTCGCCCAGGAGCACCTGGGGGCGGCGTGGGCGCGCGCCACGGGCGGGTCGGCGGTATCGCTGCACTACCACAATGTGTACGGTCCGCGGATGCCTCGCGCGTGTTCGAGGACGGGTGCCAGCGGCGGGACTTCGTGCACGTACGGGACGTGGCAAGGGGATACGGGAGTTCGCCCGCGCCGAGCTGCGCGGTGGGTGAGCGCGGCACCCCGGAGGTCCGCGCCCACGCCGCTCACCCCTCGGCCGCGGGGAGCGTCACCTCGAAGCGGCAGCCGCCGGAGACGTTGCGCACGGTGGCGCGCCCGTGGTGGGCCTCCACGATGCCCCGGACGATCGCAAGGCCGAGGCCGGCGCCTGCCGGGGGTGTGCGGGCGTAGGTGCCGCGCCAGCCGGTGTCGAAAACGCGCGGCAGATCCTCCTCCGGAATGCCGCCGCAGCCGTCCGTCACGGACAGGACGACGCCGTCCGCGGAGCGCTCGGCGGCCACCGCGACCGTGCCGTCGGCCGGGGTCCGCCGGATCGCGTTCACCAGGAGGTTGCCGAGCACCCGGCTCATCTCCTTGCCGTCCACCTCGACCGGCACCGGTTGGACGTGGTCGCCGACGAGCCGCACACCGTGCTCGCGCGCGAGCGGGTCCACACCCGCGAGAACGTCACCGACGAGGTCGTACAGGGAGGTCCGGGAGGGCGTGAGGGCGAGGGCGCCCGCGTGGATGCGGGACAGCTCGAACAGGTCGCCCACCATGTCATTGAGCCGTTCGACCTCGGTGCGGATCTGGCGCAGATAGCGGTCCGGGTCCGCGGCGACGCCGTCCTCCAGCGCCTCGGACATCGCCCGCAGTCCGGCGAGCGGTGTGCGCAGGTCGTGCGAGATCCAGGCGACGAGTTCACGCCGGGAGGACTCCAGCGCCCGCTCACGGTCGCGGGATTCGGCCAGCTTGGCACTGGTCGCCCGCAACTCCCGGCTAAGCGCGTCCAGTTCGGCGGTCGCGGGTCCTTCGGGACTGGTGAAGTCGCCGCCGTCGCCGAACGAGCGGGCGGCGACCGCGAGGGCCCGGCTGCGGGCGACGACCCAGCGGCCCAGCAGCAGGGCGGTGGCCAGGGAGACGACGGCCGCCATCGCGGCCACGGTCGTGACGACCGTCAGGTCGTGTCCGGACAGGAACATCGCCCACGCCACGGCCAGCGTGCCGGCGAGCATCGCGGCCACGGCGACGGCGGCGACCACGGCGAGATGCGCGATGAGCGAGCGCCGCCGGACCAGCCGCAGCACGCACGCCCCGAGCAGCCCGGCAGCGGCGGCACCGAGGAAGGCGAGCAGGGCGATGAGCAGGGTGTCGCGCACGGTCAGCGCTCCCGCTCGGCGGCGTCGAAGCGGTAGCCCACGCCCCACACTGTCTGGATCAGGCGGGGTCGGGCCGGGTCGTCCTCGACCTTGCCGCGCAGTCGGCGGACATGGACGGTGACCGTGGACAGGTCACCGAAGTCCCAGCCCCAGACCTCGCGCATCAGGTCCTCACGGCTGTAGGCGCGGCCGGGATGGCGCAGAAGGAACGCGAGCAGGTCGAACTCGCGGAGGGTGAGGGCGAGTTCGACGCCGTTCTTGACGGCGCGGCGGGCGGCGGGATCGACGGTGAGACCGGCCGCGTGGAGGGGCCGCGCTTCCGTTCCGGGCGTGTTCGGCGTTCCGGGCGTGTTCGGCCGTGTGCGGCGCAGCACCGATCGCACCCGCAGCATGAGCTCCCGCGGGCTGAACGGCTTGGTGACGTAGTCATCAGCGCCCACCTCCAGGCCGAGGATCCGGTCGTCCTCGTCGCCGCGGGCGGTGAGCATGATGACCGGTACGGGCTCGCGTCCCCGTATCCGCCGGCACACCTCAAGACCGTCCATGCCCGGCAGCATCAGATCGAGCACCACGAGGTCAGGCCGGTTCGCGGCGGCGCGGGCGAGCGCGGTCGGCCCGTCCTCGGCCCGGTCCACGGTGTATCCCGAGCGGCCGAGGTATCCGCAGACGACCTCGGCGACGGTGGGATCGTCCTCCACGACCAGGACATGGGCGACTTCGGCCGGCCGGTGGCGCGGGTCCGTGGGTCCGGCCCCGGTCGGCTCGTATGGCTGCTGCATGGGTCCAGCCTGGCACCACTCCCCCGCCCGGGCGCTGCCCGGGGCCCCGCCGGGCTCCGACGCGCCGGGTAGCCGTGGTCCGGGGTCAGGTCCTCGCCGTTGACCTGCAAGGCGAGGAGGGAGCGCGGGTCGGCCACCTGGTCGGCCCGGAGGGCGGCCCGGCGGAAGGCGCCGTGCCGCTGGAGGGACCCCACCAGCACATCGGGCGGATCGCCGTGACGCGGTGGGCTCGGCGGGGCTGGGTGCAGCCAAGTCCCCTGTCTCCCGCACTTCGCCTGCCTCCCGGGCGCGACGCAGGTTGCGTAAGGCCCCGGACACCTTCAGCCCGGCGTGCACGACGAACGCGGCGAAGAACACCCAGGCACAGGCCCCGTAGAAGTGCGGCGGGTAGAAGGAGCCGGGGAAGACGTAGTCGAGCTGGACGTTCAGCACCTGCGCGACGCGCGGGGGGGCGCCCGGCCGGGCGCCCCCGCTGTCCCATCACGCGGTGACGTCGACCGGCGCACCAACCGCGGGGGTGTCCTGCTTGCGCACCGCCCGTGCGGCCCGCAACACCGTGCCGGGGCGCATCAGTGTCTTCACCGGGGAGATCATGTGTGCCACGTCCAGGAATCGTCGGTGTATCACCGGATCGGTCACGGACGCCCGGACGATGAGGTCACTGATCCGGGATGCGACCTTGAAACCCCGTGGCCGCGGCCCGGTGACGTGCGGCAGCTTCAGGTCGTTGACGGCAGACGTCTGCCACGCGTCGTCCACGACAGCCCGGACCCGCTTGAAGTACGACCACGCCGGGTCCCGCGGGGACTGCCCGGATTCGAGATGGGCCGCCAGGCATGCGGCGTGGATCGCGGCCGAGGACATGCCCTGGCCGTAGATGGGGTTGAACGACGCCATGGTGTCGCCGATCGCGAGGAGTCCGGCGGGGAAACGGTCCAGACGGTGGAAGTCGCGCCGTCGGTTGTCCGGATGCCGGTAGGCGATCGGCTCCCCGATCGGCTCGCCGTCCTCGGCCAGTTGGCGGAACGGTGCCGCCGGGTCCTCCTTGCAGCGGAGCAGGAACTCCTCCATCTCCCGCCCCGGTCGGTCGTCCGCGTACCCGGCCACCAGGGCGATCCACCGATCTCCCTCGACCCGGCCGAGGG
The DNA here is from genome assembly GCF_053599555.1 of Streptomyces sp. NPDC000941. Taxonomy (NCBI): domain Bacteria; kingdom Bacillati; phylum Actinomycetota; class Actinomycetes; order Kitasatosporales; family Streptomycetaceae; genus Streptomyces; species Streptomyces sp. NPDC000941. The sequence continues at coordinate 7,745 of NZ_JBSFMM010000195.1, read as the reverse complement.
TGCCCAGCCGCAGTCGGCCGTCCGGCAGGGTGGCCAGGGACTGTGCCAAGGTGGCGCCGTCCGATCCTTCCGGCCGGCGGAACAGCGCGGTGGCATAGCCGAGGTCCACCTGCATACGGCGCGTCTGCGGCTCGGGCCAGCCACCCTCCTTCAGCCAGGCCCCGATCCGGCTGGCGCGGCCGGTGGCGTCGACCACCAGGTCGGCGTCCAGCACCTCCTCATCGGCCGCGCTCCCGGCCACACCCCCGGCTCCGGCCCCGGCCCCGGCCCCGGCCAGTTGCCCACCCAGGTAGCGCACCCCGCTCACCCGCTCGCCGGTGAAGGCCAGCCCACGCACCCGACCGTTGACCAACCGCAGATTGCCGAGCGCCAACACCCTCCGGCGCAGATGCGACTCCAGGAAGGGCCGCGTGGCGCTGATCATCTCCACGCCGTCGACCAGGACCTTGAGCCTGCCCTCGAAGTAGTGGTGCACATCCGTCCCGGTGTCCGCGAGGGCGGCGCCGTCGGCGACGAGTTCGGTGGCGAATCCGGGCAACAAGTGGTCGATCTTCCGGCGGCCCGCGTCCAGCAGAGCGTGCATCTGAGTGCCCTGCGGAACACCGGGGCGAGGCCCCTGACCACCCCCGAAGTCGCCCGAGGGGGCGATGTCGTCCCGTTCGAGAACAATCACCTCGTCCGCGTGATCACTGAGCACCCGGGCAGCCAACAGCCCCGCGACGCTGCCCCCGAGTACGACGGCCCTGCGCATCTCCACCTCCTGTGTGCGGTTTCCCGCACCTGCCGCCCCGGCCGTACGCCGGAAAGGGAGCGGCGGAGAACATGGTGAACTTTCAACCCCGCCCTGAACCGACCATCCGCGCACCCGGTCTGTACATTTCTGGCTCCCGCACCTCTCACGAAGGAAGGACTGTGCGATGAGCCTGCCTCCCAAGTCCTCGCGGCCGGACCGGAACGGGGTCGGTGGGATGTCGCCCGACGTCGACGCCTGGCGCGGCATGCTGCACGACGCCCTGGTCGAACTCGACGCGATCCCGCTCGGCGGCACCGGGCACGGCGCCGACTACACGGGCTGGGCCCGCCAACTCGACCTGGGGTTTCTCACCCTGACCGACGTCGGTTCCGACCCGGTGCGGGTCGTACGCGCGCCGAGGATGCTGGTCGGCAACCAGGACGACTTCTATCTGCTGTCGATCGCGCAGGAAAACAGCTTGTCGATCAACGGGAATGCGCGGTCCCCGCTGCGGCGCGGAGACGCGGTTCTGCTCGACAGCACCGCTCCCTTCCAGCTCAGCGCCGGTGAGTTCGCCCATCACCTCGTCCTGACACTGCCCCGGGCGGATGTGGCGCGGGTCATGCCGGTCAGTGGGGAACGCATCGGCCGCCGTATCGCCGCCGAGAACCCGGTGCTGCGCGTTCTGCGGGCCACGGTCGCGGAGATCTGCGCCGGCGGCGCGCGGTTCGAGCCGGACTTGCTGCCTGAGCTGGGGCATACCTTGCGGGAGTTGCTGTTCTCCGTACTGCGGTCCGACGAGCTCACCGACCAGGCCGAGGTGAACGGGCTCCTCGGACACCACGCCCAGCTCCTGCGCATGCGGGACTTCGTACAGCGCCATCTCGCCGAGCCGGATCTGTCCTCGAAGATGGTGGCGGCGGCGTTCGGGGTCTCCGTGCGCTACGTCGAGCTCGTCTTCCGGGAAAGTGGCACATCACCGGCCCGGCACATCCGCCGGACCCGGATGGAAGAGGCTCGCAGAAGCCTGGCGAACCCCCGGCAGCGGCAGCGCTCCATCGCCGCGATCGCACGATCCGTCGGCGTCGAGAACCCGACCGTTTTCGCGCGCATGTTCCGCCATTTCCACGACATCACGCCCAGCGAATACCGACGGTCCCAGACCGGACAGAGCCGCCAATCCGGGGCAATGGAAGACCCTCCGCCCCCTTGACCGGCCCCCGTGCCGGGTGCCCACCGACGGCCGTGCGCACCCGGTTGCCTCCGTGCGGGAATTGACAAGTTTGTGTTCGTGAATCGTCGACAGCGGCGCCCCGGGTTCCGGCACCGTGGGCGCCGATGTCACACGGGGTGTCACCGCGAATACTCCGGTCCTCCACCAAGCAGGGAAAACACGACTTGCTGCCCGATTCACCACATGCCGTCGACGCGGCCCCTCCCACGGATTCGCCCCCGCAAGCCACCCCGGCACGGCGCGAGGCCGCACCGAACGCCGGTAGACGCGCGAAACGGGGCCGGGTCAGACAGCGCGCGGCCCGTCGGCGGACCCTTCTGCGGCCACGCCGACTTCGAGGCCCCTGGTCGATCCGGACCCGCGTCCTCGTCCTGGTGCTCGTCCCGAGCGTGGCCCTGGCCGCGCTGTGGGGCACCTACACGGCCAACGGGCTCGACCAGGCGCTCGATCTGCGGCAGACCGTGCGGGATGTGGAACGGGTAGGCGTCACGAGCGAGACCGCGATGGTGGCGCTTCAGGAGGAGCGCCGGCTGTCGATGATCTACCTGGCCCGGCCCGGAGCGAACCGGGGGGCGCTGACGCGGCAGCGCGCGGACACCGACCGGAAGCTCGCGGCGATGCGCAAGGCGGCCGCGCCGGTGGTCAAGAACAACCCGCCCGCTCTCAAGCGAATCTTCGCGGACATCAGCAAGGGCCTCGGGATGCTGCCGGGATTTCGGCAGCAGGTCGACGCACGCAAGGTGAACCACGGCGACGCGTTCGCCTTCTACACCGGCGCCCTGGCCACCGGCATGTCGTACTTCGAGGCGGAAGCCCGGCTGACCAACGACGCCAAGTCGCTCAACGAGGCCACGACCGCCGCGACTCTGTTCCGTGCTCTTGAGGGCCTTGCCCGGCAGAACGCCGTGCTGTCCGCAGGACTGTCGTCGCCGAACGGCATGTCCGCCGAGGAGCAGCGACAGTTCAACCAGCTCGCCGGGGTGCAGCAGGAGCAGTGGAAGGTGGTGGCGCCGGCACTGCGCGGAGCACAGGCCAAGCGCTATCAGGCGGTCACCACCGGGCCCGAGTGGAAGGCGCTGGCCGCTGCGGAGCAGTCGGCCATGAAGTCCGGCCGGATTCCGACCGGTTTCGAGCGCTGGCAGACGTCGATGCTCCAGGTGGCGGAGAACCTGCAGCAGCTCACCCTGGACCAGGTGGACTTCGCGGTCGGATACGTCAACGACCGCGCCGACACCCTGATGACCTCGGTGATCGTGACCAGCGTGGGAGCCCTGCTGGCCATCGCGCTGGCCGTGCTGATCTCCGTGCTCATCTCCCGGGCGCTGATCCGCCGCCTCCGGGAGCTGCGCGGTGCGACGCTGCGGCTGGCCGACGAACAGCTGCCCGAAGTGATCGCCCGGCTGCAGAAGGGCGACAAGGTCGAGCTCGCCGAGGCCGTCCCCGAAGTCGGACACGGCTCGGATGAGATCGGGCAGGTCGCCGGCGCGTTCGCCACGGCCCAGCGGATCGCCGTACGCGCGGCGATCGAGCAGGCCGAAACGCGCGAGGGCATCAGCCGTGTGTTCCTCAACCTCGCGCAGCGCAGCCAGGGTCTTGTGCACCGGCAGCTCGCCCTGCTGGACACGCTGGAGCGCGGAAGCGAGGACCCCGATCTGCTCGCCGAACTGTTCCGGGTGGATCACCTCGCCACCCGGATGCGGCGCAACTCCGAAAACCTGTCCATCCTCGGCGGCGCGATACCGTCCCGGCGCTGGCGTCAGCCGGTGCAGTTGGCCGAGATTCTGCGTGGGGCGGCCTCGCAGACCGAGGACTACTCCCGGGTCAAGCTGGCCGGTATTCCCGAGGTCATGCTCGCCGGCCCGGTGGCGGGCGACATCATGCACCTGCTGTCCGAGCTGGTCGAGAACGCGACGACGTTCGCCCCGCCGCATACGAGCGTGCAGATCCACGCCGAGGTCGTGCCCAAGGGGCTCGGGATCGAGATCGAGGACCGTGGCATCGGCATGGCCGATGACGTCCGCGAGGAGGCCAACCGCCTGCTGGCGGCGGCGCCCGAGTTCAACGTCATGGGCTTCACACAGGACACCCGCCTCGGCCTGTTCGTCGTCGCACGGCTGGCGGCCCGCCACAACATCATGGTCACCCTGCGCCCCTCCCCGTACGGGGGAACCTCGGCCATCGTGCTGGCGCCGCCGGAGCTCCTCGAGGTGACGGAGGCCGAGACCAACACCCCGATCCACGACCGCGCCGAGGCGATGGCCGGGACGGCGGCACCGCGCCCGGGGACGTCGCCGCCCCGCCGGGAGGAGCCGCACGTGCCCGACCATGTCCCGCCCAAACGCAACGATCCCCCGGACGCCGCGCGTCCGGAGCGGCCACAGCGAAGGTCGAGACAGCTACCTCGCCGTGTCCGTCAAGCGAGCATGGAACCGCAGCTGCTCCACCCCGTGGCCACGGAGCCCGAAGCGGGGCCCGCGGAGCGGTCGGCCGAGGACGCCGGCCGGATGATGGCGATGTACCAGCGCCAGTCGTACCGGGGGCGTGTCGACGCGGAGCAGCAGCAGGAACAGGGCAGCGGACAAGACGATGTGGCCGGGCACTGGCCGGCCGGAGAAGGGCAGTGGGACCCGCGATGACACAGATGCCGAAGCACGCCAACGACCTCCACTGGATGCTGGACGATCTGGTCCGGCGGGTCCCCCGGACCAGGCATGTTCTGGTGTTGTCGGCCGACGGACTGGTGATCGCCCACTCGCGCGATCTCGGCCGTGAGGACGCCGAACACATGTCGGCCGTCGCCTCGGGTTTCCAGAGCCTGGCCGGGGGCGTCGGACGACGCTTCGGCGGAGGGCTCGTACGGCAGACGATCGTCGAGCTGGAGAGCTGTTTTCTGTTCGTGACCGGTGCGGGACGAGGTGCCTGCCTCGCCATCCTCGGTGAGGCCGATATCGACGTCGGTCTCGTCGCCTACGAGATGAACCTGATCGTCAAGCGTGTCGGTGAATACCTCGCCGCGGCGCCACGACAGGCGGCTGCCGTTTCGCCGTCGCCCTTCTGAGGTGGGGACCCATGTCCGAACCGGAGGAATCATGGTGGGACGTGGACGCAGGCCCCATCGTGCGCTCGTTCGCGAGAACCGGCGGCCGGACCCGGCCCACTCGGGACGAGTTCAACCTGATCACCCTGATCATCGCCACGAACACCGATACGGCACGACACGGTCTCGAGCCGGAACACATCATGATCCTGCGCATGTGCACCGGCACCCCGCTCTCCGTCGCCGAGATTTCCGCTCGGCTGGACATGCCCGCGACAGTGGCCAAGGTCCTGCTCGGCGACCTACTCGACATGGGGGCCATCCACACCCGCGCACCGATCGCGCTGGCGGAGGCCCCGGAAATCCACGTACTTCAGGCGGTGCTCGATGGAATTCGCAGGCTCTGAGCCATATCCCGGCGCCGGCGGCCTCCCGACGGCGGTCAAGATCCTGATCGCCGGCGGGTTCGGCGCCGGGAAGACCACCATGGTCGGCGCCGTCAGCGAGATCTCCCCGCTGCAGACCGAGGAGGTGATCACGCAGACGAGCGAGGGCGTGGACGATCTCAGCGGGGTGGAGGGGAAGACCACCACGACCGTGGCCATGGACTTCGGCCGGATCACGATCAGCCAGGACCTGGTGTTGTACCTCTTCGGCACACCCGGGCAGAACCGCTTCTGGTTCATGTGGGACGAGCTGGCCCTCGGCGCGCTCGGAGCCATCGTGCTGGCCGACACACGAAGAATCGAGGACTCCTTCCCCGCCGTCGACTACTTCGAGCACCGTGGCACGTCGTTCATCGTCGCGGTCAACCGCTTCGACGGAGCCTGTGACTACGACGTCGAAGACGTCCGCTATGCGCTCGATCTCGACGCGCATGTACCAGTGGTGATGTGTGACGCGCGTTCCCGCGAGTCCAGCAAACTCGCCCTCGTCACCCTGCTCGAACACGCGATGGCGAGCCGGATGGCGGCCCTTCGCTGACGAGCGCGTCGGTGACGACTGGGGCGCGGTGACGACTGGGGAGTGGGGGCGGGCATCCTGAGCAGTTTTGGATAAGTTTCCATCCGTCCGGCCGAGTAGCGTGATGCGCATGTTCAATGCCATCACGCACTCGACCATCTACGTCCTCGACCAGGACGAGGCCCTCGACTTCTACGTCGGCAAGCTCGAACTGGAGGTCTGCGCCGACATCCCCCTGGGCTTTATGCGCTGGCTGACCGTCTGCGTCCCCGGGCACCCGGAGCGCGAGATCCTGCTGGAGAAGCCGGGCCCTCCGTCGATGTCCGAGGAGACGGCGGAGCAGGTCCGCGAGCTGGTGACCAAGGGCGCGACGGCCGGCACGCTCTTCTTCAGCACGGACAACTGCCGCAAGACCTACGAGACGCTACTGGCCCGGGGCGTCGAGTTCACCGAGGAGCCCACCGAGCGCCCGTACGGAATCGACTGCGGCCTCCGCGACCCCTTCGGCAACAACATCCGCTTCTGCGAGCGGAAGTCCTGAAACGCTCAGCCGAACCGACCCCTAGCTGAGCAGCCGCTCCACCAGCAGCAGCGCCCCGATGGCCACCATCGCGGCGCCTGAGCAGCGGATCACCGCCCGTGCCGCCGCCGGGCGGGCCCGCAGCACCGCCCGTGCCGCCGTGCCCACTCCCGTGTAGACCGCGGCGCAGTTGGCCGTGTGCACCAATCCCAGGAGGGCGATCTGCGCCGCGACCGGCCAGGTCGCCCCCTGGGCGATGAACTGTGGCAGCAGCGCCAGGAACAGCAATAGCGCCTTCGGGTTGAGACCGCTGATCCCCGCGCCTTTCACCGCCCGCCGCAGCCACGAGCCGGCGCTTCCCTCCGCACCCGCCATCGGGGCTGAAGGCCGGGCCAGGGTGGCTATGCCCAGCCATACGAGATACGCCGCGCCCACCGCCGTCAGCACGGTCAGCACCAGCGGCGACCGAGCCACCACCGTCGCCACTCCCCCGGCAACCACCGCGGTCAGCGCCACGTACCCGGCCAGCAGCCCACCCACCGCGGGCAGCACCGTACGATCGCGCAGCCCGGCCGCGATCGCGTACGCCCAGTCCGCTCCCGGGACCAGTACCAGCAGGAAGGACACCCCCCAGAACGCGATGACACTTCCGACCGCCATGGCCTGGGCTCCTCTTCTCACTCTCGGCTTCCGAGAGGGAGATTAGGCATATAGGGCCGGAATGTGTTTTCAACATTTCCACGATCATGGGCTGTCGGTGGAAGAATCTTCCTCATGGATGAGGTCGATCGGAAAATCCTTGCCGAGCTGCAGCACGACGGGCGTCTCACCGTCACCGAACTCGCCGAACGCGTCCGGCTCAGCGTCTCGCCCTGCCACCGCCGGCTGCGCGCCCTGGAACACTCCGGCGCGATCAGCGGCTACCGCGCGCAGCTCGACGCCGATGTCCTCGGCCTGACCTTCGAAGCGCTCGTGTTCGTGACCATGCGCTACGAGGACCGCGACACCGTCGCCGCCTTCGAACAGGCCGTCGTGGACATCCCGCATGTCATGCAGGCCCAGCGCCTCTTCGGCGACCCCGACTACCTCCTGCGCGTTGTCACCCGCGACCTGGCCGCCTTTCAGAAGCTCTACGACGACTGCCTGGCCACCCTCCCGGGTGTCCAGCGCCTCAGTTCCACCCTCGTCATGAAGAGCGTCGTCGAGAACCGTCCGCTGCCGCTGTGAGAGCACGTCCGGCGCGGGATCAAACGAAAAC
>NZ_JBSFMM010000194.1:0-21578 GCF_053599555.1 Streptomyces sp. NPDC000941 | reverse complement strand
GAGCACCTGGTTGTGGTCCAGGATGTCGCGGGTTCGAGTCCCGTTACTCACCCTGAACGATCAAGGGCCTGACCTGCGCAAGCGGGTCAGGCCCTTGATCTTGCCCGAATCTCGGCCAAACGAGGGCCAAACCGGATCTTCGAATCCTTCCTAGCCTCAGCCCATGGCAACCATCAGGGCGCGCAACCGCAAGGACGGGACCTCCATCTACCAAGTCCGCTGGATCCAAGGCGGACGCGGCGGCAGCTGGGAGTCCGAGTCCTTCGGCGATGAGGATCAGGCGGCGGATTTCAAGAAGCTGGTCGACGCCCACGGGCAGAAGTGGCCGTACGGCTGGGTGAAGGGCGAGGGCTTCGTCGAGCAGCCGGCCGTACCGGGAGACATGCCGTTCTTGAAGTACGCCACTCGGTACGTCAACCGGCTGAACGGGATCGATGACCGCACCCGCGAGGACTACCACCGCGAGATCCGGATCCACCTCTCCCTGCTCCAGCACGTCGAGCCGACCGGCCAAGTCGTACCGGCAACGATCGCCAACCTGGCTGAGGACGACATTCAAGACTGGGTGCGCCTCGAGGAAGAAGGCGAGCCGGATCCCAAGAACCCGAAGAAGTGGAAGCGGATCAAGGCCGACCCCAAGAGCATCCGCAACCGGCACGGCTTGTTGTTCTGCATCGTGCAGTCGGCGGTGGAGCGCACCCCGCAGCTACGCACCACGAACTGTTGCAAGAACACCCGGCTCCCGAGATTGGACGATGGCACCGAGGAAGAGATGTGCTTCCTCGAGCACGAGGAGTACCAGCGCATCGCACAGGAGATCAGGGACCCAGACGCGCGCGACCTCGCAGACTGGCTCGTCGCCACGGGCATGCGCTGGGGCGAGGCGACGGCTCTCAAGGTGAAAGACATCACCCTCGGCGTAGAGCGATCCACGGTCTCCATCCAGCGTGCATGGAAGAAGGCCAAGAAGGGCGCCGAGGGGGGCGCGTTCTACCTCGGCCCACCCAAGACCAGGAAGGCACGTCGGATCCTCCGGCTCACGCCCGTTCAGGAGGCTCTGGTGCGCCGTCTGACGGCCGGGCAGCCCAAGGAGGCGTTTCTATTCCAGACGCCCACTGGGAAGCACTGGCGGCACGCGAATTTCTACAACAGGAAGTGGCGCCCCGCGGTTAAGGCCGCGGTCGCCAAGGGACTCGCGAAGGAACCCCGCCTTCACGATCTTCGGCACACGCACGCGTCGTGGCTGATCGCTGCGCGGATCCCGTTGCCCGCGATCCAGCGTCGGCTGGGGCATGAGTCGATCTCGACGACGGTAGACCGCTACGGACATCTGCTGTCCGAGCTGGACGACGACATCACAACCGCCGTCGAGATCGCCATGGCCGACAGGGCCCGACCGCGGCTCTTCGCTGTCGGCGCCTAAGACGGTGTCCCACGTGGCGAAGCGGACGAGCCGCTTGTAGCAGCACAGGGCTGCAGCGAGTCCGAGGAAGGGGCGCGTGCAGGTCCAGGGTGCGCTTACACGGGCGTGTGCAGGTACTGCAGGAGCGGTCCCGCGCCCCGGGTGCGTCCTGGGCAGGCGCGCTGCCATCTGCATCAGATTCGTGCCGAGTGCGCCAGCGCCGTTGTCGGTTCATCGCGTTCCGGGCCTGGCCGTCGATGGGATACGTGAGACTGTCGCTGTGTTGATCGGTTATCTCGTCGTGGGTATCGAGCTGGTGCTCGGGGTCGCCATGGCTCTGCTCCTCATTCCTGGACCGGTTCAGCGCTGGGGGTCGGGGTTTTTGGAGGACTTCGAGCGGCTGCGCGTCGCCTCAGGGGTGCGTCGAGCTGCTCCGCTTCTGACGCAGATGCTGCTGCTGCCGCCTCGAATACGAGATCGGGTCGACGGCCACGGATTGGCCGTTCTGTATGTCATGCGGTGGTGGCGCGCTCTGCCTCTGGCCATGCCGATCAAGACACTCCGGTTTCTCTTGCTGCTGTTCGTCTTGGTGAAGGTCGACGACATGGCCGCCTGGGAGCATCTGCGGTTGAGCGCGGATCCGGGACCGAAGCCTGGCGTGGTGCAAGCACTGCTCAGCAGCATCGTGGCTGTGCCGATGTCGGTGCGTCTCTGGGACTTTGGCGCGATCGGCAAAGTAGCGACCCTCCTGGCCATCGCCCTGATCTTGGTCGCCGAAGTGCGGCTCATCAAGCGCACAAACCTGACCAGCTCCGGCAGCACCGCGACGCATGCCGCCTATGACCTGGAGGCCCTCGCCGGATACCCGGACAAGCAGAGTGCACGAATGGAGTACCGGCGCTGCTGGCCGGTCGTTGCACTGCTGACGGTCGCAGCCCAGTGCGCCACAGTTCTCCGCCGCTGGGAGGAAACCCAGCCGGACTGCCAGATCCCGCGAGTTTCCATGGAACCGGTTGAGCAAGCCATCTGGAGGGCCCATCGCACCCGCCGCGCCAGAGCCAGACGGCACAACGAGCAGCAGTACAAGGCGCATGCCGCACTAGTGGTGGGCGCGCTACGGAGGGCCGAAGCGCGGCAGGACTCCGAGCCGGGCCGCGCCCTTGAAGACCTCATCGTGATGCTGCTGACGATCGCCGAACGCTACGCCGAGGGCCGCATCGACGACCTTCTCGACGCAGATCAACTCGCCGGCGTAGATCCGGCCGCGCCGAGGGAGCGATTGCGGATGGTCATGGTGGGGCTCGTAGTCGTGCTGGTCATGGCTTGTGCGGCCGTCCTCGGGTTACCCGAGGCTGCACTCGTCCCTTTGCTGCCGGTGGTGGTGCTGTTCGTCGCGGTCGTCTTCAACCGCGGTCGGATGCCAACTGCGGGACAACTCACCGATTTGATCATCCCCCGGTGAGGCTGAAGAGCCCACATTGAAGCCCTACCCGCCTCACCACATAGGACACTGTCTAAGTGGCGGTGTGGGGCGGTTCGCTGCCGCCCCACCTCTGCACTTGCAACCCGTGGTGGCTGACATGCGCCAGAATTTCGTTGATCTCCTGGCGTAGTGGCTCGGTCATCTCGCCCTCGCGAATCAGCCACAAGATCTCTCCTGGGCGCTCCACCCTGATGACGCTGCGATTCTTGGGCATCTCGGCGTCAGTTGCGAATTCGATGTGCGAGTGGCAGTGGCTTGCCTCTTCCTGTGGCATCGAGCCCCTCCTGGAGCAGTGCGACCCCCGGATACTCGGTCACCAGTTCGAATCCGGGTGTCGCGAGAGTACCGGACCATCACGCCCCCAGTCGGAGCATCAATCATGCCTTTTCGGCCATGGTCACACTAGGTCGCGCGCCGTAATTAGTACTTACGCACCGTCAGATTTACGCCCCTTGCGAGCGAATGCCTCCACCATGGCTGTCACCTTCGCCAGATCCTCGGGCGAGAGCTCTTCAGCATGGGCCAGGAGCGCCATGACTTCACCCGACTGGGCGCGCAGGGAGTCGATGCCAAGAAATTGAGCCCCCGCCGCATCCTGCAGCATGACCAGCGGCAGCTGCAGCCCGGCCGCGAGAGCGCGCAACTCGGGCAGCTGCGGGGGGATCACGGGCAGACGCTTCTCGAGGCGGTCGATCCAGCTGTACTTGACCAAACTGCCGCCCCCCGCTTCGGGGTCAACACATCGGTCCGCGAGAGCGCGCAGGCTAAGGCGCAGCTCTGCGCGACGCGCGCGGACGAGGTCGGACAGGTGCGCCCGCCCGCGGGCGTACATGGGTTCCTGTTCGGCCATGGGGATCATCCTGCCACTCCGAGTCACGTAATGGGCCGTGGGTGTCCATGTGACCAGTGGTGCGTGAGCTCGCCCCCCGCTCACACGTGCCGGTCGTTTCACGTGCTGGACAGAGTGTCCATGCTGAGCGACGGCGCACGCTAGGGCGCACGACATTCATGACCAGACCTAAACCCATTGTTGCTTTCGATGGACATCACGTCCATCTCGTGCGATGCTCGCTATGTCCAAGCAGAGCAACAGATTGTTCTATGAGGCGGACGCGTGAATGATTGCGCACCCATGTACAAGCTGCTCGAGCCGGATCTGATGCAGCGCCTCATGCGGCGCACCGGCACCGGCGCAAAGATCACCATTCGGGAGTTGGCCGAGGCTGTCGGCGTCCCGCACGGCACCATCGGCAACCTGCTGACCGGCGAGCAGGAGAGCGTCCCGAGCGACATCGCGCACCGGATCACCCGGAAGATCGGCGTCGATGTACTGATCCTCTTCGCGCCCGCTGGCCGCAGCAGTGGTGAGAGGTCGCCGATGCGGGTCACAACGGTCCCGGCATGAAACGGCGCCTGACCTACGCGGAGGCGGCGGCCGAGTTGCCCGAGGGCGTCACAGAGACGTGGCTTCGGCGGCACATCAAGAAGCTGCCGCACACCAAGTTGGGCCGAACCGTGTACTTCACGGACGCCGACCTCGAGGCGATCGACGCCCAGTTCCACCACGAGCCGGAGCAGGCTCCCCAGCTACGCGCCGTCGGCACGCACCCGCTGGCCAATCTCAAGCCCCTGCCATCGCGGCGCACCGCTCGGACTTCCTGACCGCGTGAAGCGGGCCGACCGGACTGCAGACCCGGCCGACCCTTCCGGCTTCACCTCACCAACCACTGATCACAGAAAGCGAGGCTCCACCGTGAGCACTCAGACTACCGACAGCCCACCCACCTCCGAGGAGACGCAGCGCCACCGGCACATGGCCGCGCTGGCGGTGGCCCAGCGGATCGTCACCATCAGCCCGATCGTGCCGAGCGACGTGAGGGCGTCTTGCTTCGCGTTCGACGTCGACAGGCCGTCGGTGGACGTGTATTTCCACGACTCGCCCGAGGGTGTGCAGGCGCTGGCCGAGGTGCTGGGCGGGACGGCCACCACACGTCCGTTCCGGGAGGACGACCCGCGCCCGTACACCTCGGCCCAGCTGGTGGTGTCCGGAGTACCGGTGAAGGCGTGGGCGCTGATGGACGACGTCGCTGCGCAGGATGCGACGGTGTCGGCATGAGCGCAGCGGCGCGGGTACGGGTCGCGAGGAACACGATCGTCGCTGCGTGGGAGTGCGGCCGGGCCCCGGTCGCTGATCCGGCGTCGAAGGCGGCGCAGGCGCTGGAGGACCGCGGGCTGCTGCAGTCACCGGAGACGACCGCCACGCTGGCCGAACTCCGTGCACTGGTCGACGTCAGCCCGGCTGAGCTGTCAGCCGCGCGAGTCAAGGCGCTCGCCGCGGCCGGCGCCCGGGCGGTAGCCGACTCGACTCATAGCCGCATGTGCGGCTGTGACCTGTGGCCGGCTGAGTGCCCGAACTACCGCCCGGGCCCCTGGCACACGAACACGTTCATAGCGGGCATCCCCGCGGTGATCGGGCTGTGGGAGTCGCTGCGGACTGAGGTCGAGGGCCGGGAGTTGCGACGGCTGCGGGAGCGGGTCGCCGAGCTGGAGGCCGCCGCAGAGCTGGAGCCGTCCGGGGTGCCGGTGCCGCCGCCGGGGCTGTCGACCACGGAGGCGGTTGGGCAACTGCGGGACGCACTGGGTAACGGCGACGCGCCGTCGCAGGTGGTGTCGACAGCAGACGACGTCCCGGTGCCAGTGCTACTGGACGAGACTGCCTGCGCGTCTGTGCTGGTCACGCGCTATTGCGAGGCCGTCGATACCAAGTGGGTTCACACCGGTGACTGGTCCGAGGGCGGGAACTGGCCGCTGTACCGAGAGGCCCACGCCACTGGCGCTGTACAGCCCCTGACTGCGGACGAGATCAGGCATGGCATGGGCGAGTTGACCGAGGTGGAGACGGTACCCGCCACAGACCCGTCTGAGCTGCCCGCCGTGGTGACCACGTACGCGAAGCAGGCCGCCACTGGGGTGCGCCCTCTGATCCACCCGCTCGACAAGGGGGTGCGGTCATGACCGTTCTCCGCTGCCTGTTCGTCTCGCTCGTGCTCTACGGCGTCGGCTGCATGATCCTTCGCGCCGTCGAGGACGCGCCCCGCATCGCCGCCGCCATCCGCGCGCATCGTGTCCGTCGCCACGCCGGAGGTCGCCGATGAAGCCCATCACCGCCTGCCAGCGCGCGGGCGTCGTCGAGGTCGACGTGACCTGTGCCGCCGAGGGCATGCTCGACCGGCTCGCGGACGCCTGGCTCGACCAGCCCGACCTGATCGAGGACTTGGTTATCCGCCTCGGTAGCGCGCTCCGCTTCCGCGAGGCGGCTGCCGCCGACGGCGACCAGCAGCATGCCGCTCTGGCTGCCAGCCAGGCCAAGGAGTGCCGTGAGGAGCTCGTCGGTCACATGGCCGCGGTGCGCCCGGAGGGGTTGGAGCTGGTGACGGTACATCTGCCCCGACCGGACGCGCTCGACCTGACCGAGGAGCTGACTCGCGCAGCGGGACCGGCGCCTGGTCAGCGTATACGAGGCGCTGCATGAACACCCGCCTCGCCAACTCCCCCAGAAGGGACCGCCGATGACAGAGACCGTGCAGGCCGGGGCCACCAGCGCCCCGGCCGCCGGCCAGCGGGTCACACCCACCGGCCGCCTCGTCCTCGACCACACCGCACCCCGCGATGTCTGGCTCGACGCCCGCCGCAAGGGCATTGGCAGCTCGGACCTCCCCGCGGTCATGCAGCTCTCGGGGTTGAAGACGCCGCTGCACGTATTCCACGACAAGGGCGGCGCACTGCCTCACGATGACGAGTTCAGCGAGGCCGCCCACTTCGGCAACCTCCTGGAAGAGCCGCTGGCCCGCGACTGGGCCCGCCGCAACCGCACCGTCGTCGCCCCCGTCGGCCTCATCGCCAACGAAACCGACCCATGGCAGATGTGCACCCTCGACCGGCTGTGCACCGAGTGCCCACTAGACCGGTCGCAGCGAGCCCTGTGCGCCCTGGAGGCGAAGACGAGGAATGCATTCGTCGCACACCTCTGGAGGCAAGGCCCGCCGGATGATGTGTTGGCCCAGGTGCTGTGGCAAATCCTCGTCACCGGCCTCGACCACATCCACGTCGTCTGCCTGATCGGCGGCCAGGACTACCGGCAGTACACCGTCCGCCGCGACGAGCACACCAAGTTGGTCGCGTACATCAACGCGACTGCGGCGCGGCTGTGGCACGAGCACATCCTTCCCGGCCAAGCCCCGAAACCGACCGGCGAGGAGCCCCCGGACGCGCTGCTGGAACTGTACGACCGGCTCCACCCCGACCGCGAAGGCGTGGCCGTCGTCGACCGCAACGTCGATGCGCTCGATGCTCTCGCGGACTACCTCGCCGAGGGCGACACGATCCGCGAGGCCAAGAAGCGGCAGACGGCAGCCAAGGCCCGCATGATCGCCGCACTCGGCAACGCACAGGCCGCGATCCGCGCTGGCCGGCCCTTCTACTCCATCGAGCAGTCCTCGCAGGAGCGCTGCGACATCGCCCGGCTCCGCGAGGAGTTCCCCGAGGCATACGCCGCGTGCGTCGTCGACAAGTCGCAGGAGCGCCTTTACATCCCGCAGTTCGTCCGCAAGGAGCACGCAGCATGACGTCTCTCACCGAGCGCGCCGAGATGGCTGCCAACAGCACCATGCCCGCCGGGGCGTACAGCCCGCCCGCCGTCCCCGCAACCGCCGGCGACGAGTTGCCGGACCTCAGCGGCTACGTCCCGCGCGAGGGCGAGGACTGGGACATGGTGCCCGTCCACATCGCCTGGCTCCGCGTCCGCCGCGATATCGAGTACATCGGCAAGGGCGACGCTTACAAGGAGAACGGCAAGACCAAGTACAACTTCCGCGGCTACGAGCGCACCGTCGCGGCGTTCGGCCCGGTCACGCTCAAGCATGGCGTGTCCATCGTCCCGCACTGCGTCACGCCGAGCCACCGCGACGCGCGCAGCGGCAAGGGCACTCCAATGCGCGAGAGCACCACAAAGATCACGTGGCGCGTGTACGGGCCGCGGGGTGACTTCTTTGAGATGGAGTCCGAGGGCGAGTCCCTGGACTACGCCGACAAGGGCACCGCGAAGGCGCAGACGATCGCGCAGCGCGTCGTGCTGCTCGTCGCCGGTCTGATCCCGACCGGAGCACCGGATAACGACGAGTCCAATATCGAACGCGGTGAGGCCCCGACCCGGACCGCCGAGGACTACCGCGACGAGATCATCAACCCGCAAACCACGCCCGGCCGCCTGGAGCAGATCAGCTACGAGCTGCGCAACGCGCGGATGCTGCACGTGCTGGTGGCGAACGAGAACGGCGACGAGGAGACCCTCGACGCGCTCGGTATGCGGCACTACAACGAGCGCACCAGCGGTGGGGCATGAGCTGGCACCTCGAGGCCACCAGCCTCACCGCCGCCCTGGGCATTGCGGTGGCCGTCCTCGCAAGGACCGGCGCAACGCGGGCGCGCGCAGCCCTGACCCGCCCGCCGGCCACCGCCGAGCAGGACGCCGCCGCCCTCGCTGAGCCGCTCGCCGACGCCGCCGCTGGTGCCCGGAAGAGATGCGCACCACCTACCACGCCGAGCAGGCCGACGGATCCTGCACCTGCTGGACGTGCAATACCACCGCCTCGGAGCCCGCCGGTGTCTGACGACTACCCGTTCCACGAGCCATTCAGCCCCGAGTACGTACGCCCCACCCCCGCCGACTGCCCCAACTGCGGCTGCTGCACAGCCCGGCTGTGCGCGAAGGGCCGCACCTCGCCCCTGGTCTGCATCGGCCACGTGAACGGCGACACCAAGGAAACCGTCGCGGCCTGCCCCTGCTCCGCCGAGAGCACCCCGGGCACCGCCGCACACACGGCCAAGCTGCACAAGTCCCGCCGCCACCCGATCGAGAAGCCGCTCGCCGAGGACGCCGAGGCGCTGCTGCACGCCCTCGCCGAAGGCGGTCCGGCGCCGATGCGCCTGGATCTCCTGCGCGTCCTCGTCGCCTGGCGGTATGTCGCCGAGGACGATGGCGACCCGACGGTGACCAAGTTCGGCCGCGCGTACCTCGCCGCCCGGGATGGTGCCCAGTGACGGCCGCGACCTTGTTCGACCAGGGCGCCGCGTGTCCCGTCCCGGCTCCGGCCGGGGCGGGCCCCGCCGCCCTCCGCGTCATCGGCCTGGACCTGTCCCTCACCAGCACCGGCGTCTGCCTCACCAACGGCAGCACCTGCCGCGTCAAGACCCGCCGACAGGACGGCGATCTACGTCTGACCCTCATCCGCGACCTGGTCCGCGCAGCCCTCCGCGAGGTGCGCCCGCACCTCGCGGTCATCGAGGACCTGCCCAAGCACGCCAAGGGCGCTGGCATCACCGCGATGGTGCACGGCGTCGTCCGCGCCGAGCTGGTCGACGCCTACGTGCCGTACGCCGTCGTCGTCCCTGCCACGCTCAAGAGCTACGCGTGCGACCACGGCAGCGCCGACAAGGCGCGCATGGCGGCCGCCGCATACCTCGCCACGGGCATCGAGTTCTTCGACGACCCGGGCGGCGACCAGTGCGATGCCTGGTGGCTCCGCGCTGCGGGGCTGGACTGGTACGGCCACCCGCTGTTCGCTCTCCCGCAGCACCAGCGGGCACGGCTCTCCAAGGTGCGCTGGCCCAGCCTCGGGCTGTTTCTGGCCCCCTCAAATGGCCCCCCTTCCGCCACTCCCACGACCGCTGAACCGCAGGAAGGCTTGACCGCCAAGCAGGAAGACGACGCAGGTACCGCTCTACGCCGGGATCGGGCTACGTCGTGAAAGGAAAGCTCGTGAGCGCCCAGCCCCTGCCCGGGAGCTGGCTGCCTGGCCTCCACATCCGGCGCATGGAGCGCGGCCAGACCCCATCGCGGACTGCCTGTGCGGCCGCTGCGGCCACCACGAGCGCGTCACCGGCCGCCGCCGAGTCGAGGACTACGTCCACGCCAACCCCGCCATAGGCCACCGGGCCAACTGCCGCCCGGCCCAACAGCAAGGAGCACAAGCCGCATGATCCACATCGACGCCGACGTCAAGTTCGACAGCAAGGTCCTCACCGACGTCGCCGAAGCCCTCGAACCCCACGCCGCCGAAATGTTCAAGCAGCGCCGCGGGCGCTGGATGGCCATCGTCGAACTCACCCACGTCGAGCGTGTCGAGCCCGGCCCCGACGAGGACAAGCAGCCCGCCGTAAAGGTCCGCGTCACCGGCATCGAGGTCGCCGCCGATGAGGTCACCGGCGGCCGGCTGCGCAGTCTCCAACGCGAGATGTACGACCGGCGCACCAGCGGCGGCACCCTCTTCGGGGCCCAGGCCCAGAGCGCCTGATGACCCACCGCTCCGGCAGGACGGGCGCGGCCGACTCCCGATGCCCGTCCTGCCAGGCCCCCGTCATCCGCCAGCTCGTCGAGGTACTGGCAGTCGTCGCCGACCCCACCCCGCTCGACCCCGCCGAGCAGCAGACGGCCCGCAGCCACCACCGGCTCATCTGGTGCCTGACCCAGCGGCTCCACAGCCCGCACCGGCTCCGCTGGATCACCGCCTGGCACCCCACCGCCTGCCCACATCCCCACGTCGCAGACCACAAGTGCCCCGGCCCCACCCGGCAAGCCCCGCTCTTCTGAACCAAGGAGAATCGTGGACAACGTCCGCCACATCACCCGCCCCACGGTGGACGACGACGGCCTGACCCGGGTGCCCCCGCAAGACCTCGACGCTGAACAGTCCGTTCTCGGCGGCATGCTCCTGTCCCGCGGCGCCATCCGTGACGTCACCGCTGCTATGGACCCGGCCGAACACTACCGGCCCGCCCACGAGACCATCCACCGCGTCATCCTCGACGTCCACGCCAGCGGCGATCCCGTCGACCCCATCACCGTGGCCGCCGAACTCACCCGGCGCGGCCACCTCGAGCGCATTGGCGGCGCCGCATACCTTCACACCCTCGTCCAGAGCACCCCCACCGCCGCCAACGCTGAGTACTACGCCGAGATTGTCCACGAGCGCGCGGTACAACGCCGTATCGTCGAAGCTGGCCACCGCATCACCCAGATGGGATACGCAGGTGCCAACGACATCGACGAAATCGTCGCATCGGTCCGTATAGAGATCGAGGACGCGACCGCTGCGCACACCGCTGGCGAGCCCGGTCACCTCACCGCCGCGCTGCTCGACTGGGGCGCGTTCTTCTCGCTCGACTTCAGCGCGGTGCAGCTGCTTCCCGGACGCCTCATGGCGCGTGGCCAGCAGATCACCCTCGTCGGCGACGGGAAGGCGGGGAAGAGCCTGTTCTGTCAGGAGTGGATGTGGCGAGTCGCTACCGGGCAGCCGTTCCTCGACGACAAACCACAGGCCCCCGTCCCCGTCCTCTACCTCGATGCCGAGAACGGGAAGGAAGCATTGCAGGAGCGATTCCTCAGCTTCGGCGCGGGCGACGGGCGCATGGGGATGCTCTCCTACGCCTCGTTCCCGCCTATCAGATCCCTGGACACCGCGGGCGGCGGCGCCGATGTCCTCGCACTGGCCGCTGCAGTCGAAGCTCAGATCGTCGTCATCGACACCGTCAGCCGCTTCATCTCCGGCCCTGAGAACGACGCCGATACCTGGTTGGCGTTGTACCGGCACACGCTTCTGCCGCTCAAGCGCGCCGGCCTCGCCAGCATCCGTCTCGACCACCTCGGCAAGGATGGGGAGCGCGGCGCCCGCGGCAGCAGCGCCAAGACTCAGGACGTCGACCACGTGTGGACCCTCACGTCACAGGGTGGCGGCTCCCTGATGCTCAAGCGAACGCACACCCGTACCGGCATCGGGCCCGACTCGTTCGCCCTGCTGCGGCAGGCCCGGCGCGACGGCGACCACTGGGCAGCCGGCGGCACTCGCCACATCATCGCGCTCCCCGACCCGATCGGCTTCACCTCCGGCACCGGCCTGGCAGCCATCCCCGGCACCGTCGAGCACATCGTGGCCCGGCTCGACGAAGCCGGAGTCCCGACCGGCTGGGGCAGCCCCCGCGTGATCAAGAAGTGCGGCGAGCTCGGCATCAAGGCGGCGAAATCCAAGATCGAGGAAGCGGTACGAATCCGAAAAAACCGCCCCACCACAGGCATCCCCCCACACCTCCCCTACTCCCCGGTAACAAAAAACTCCCCCGAATCCGGGGGACCTCCGAACAAAACCCCAGGTCAAACCTCCCCCGGGGAAGTCCCGGGGACCCTCCCCCCGGCCCTCTCAGCACCTCCCTCCCCCCGTCCCCCCTCTCAAGAGGGGGGAGGGGGTGCCAACTCCCCCGGGGACACCAGCGACACCAGACACCTCTGCGACGTCTGCGAACGCCCCATCAACCCCGACTGGGCAGCCCGCGGCTACACCACACACCTCGGCTGCGACCCCGCCACCGACAGCCACCCAGACGCCCCCACCGCCAACACCCCAACCACCAACCTCGACGGGAGCTGACCCATGCTCGAACTCGACGTCCTCATCCCGCCGTACCTCCTCAACGCCGAGCCCACCCCCTGCGTCGGCAACGGCGACCTCTTCATCGGCGACCGTGCGGACGTGGCCAAGGCACGTGTTCTGTGCGCCGACTGCCCCATGCGGGCCGACTGCCTCGACTACGCCCTCGAGACGCGCGAGCCGCACGGAATCTGGGGCGGACACACCCCGAAGGAACGGCAGGACATCCTCAAGCCCAAGCCCGCGCAGAAGCCGCTCATGACCGCCGAGCAGGCCCTGTGCGGGACCCGGCCGGCGTACTGGCAGCACGTCGCCGCTGGCGAGCGGTGCGCCGAGTGCTGGCTCATGCGTGAGGAATGGGTGCGTCAGGAGCGCCTCGAGCGCCTGGAACGGGAACACGCACGACCCGAGGGCGGCTCGGCGCGCGGCTGGTATGTGGAGAAGCAACTCGGCCTCGAGCCGTGCTCCACGTGTCTGGCTGCTCGGCGGCGCGCGAAGAACGCCGCGGCGCGCAGCCGGAGGACCCGCACGCGGCAGGCCGCCACTCCCGAGCCCCAGCCCGCGTCCGGCCGGGTGCCCGCCGCATCCGGTTCCCTCGCCGCCCGCGCGCACGCCCCGCAGACGGCCGCCGCATCACGCCCCTGTCCGCCATCGCCACCTACCTGGTCGGCTGGCAAATGAGCTGGCACATCCACCCCCGCGACGCCCAACTCTTCGCCGACGTCGAGCACGTCCCCAACAGCGACCCAAGCGCCCAGTGGGGCGACCACAGCGCGACCACGAAGTACGACCGCATGCGAGAGCACATCCAACGGCTCGCAGCCGACTGCCCCTGAACAACGCGACGGGGCGCGCCTCTCGTCTCCCCAGACCAGGCGCGCCCCACACGGCGAGATCACCGTAACCCACGCACCGCCAGGAGCACCGCGATGATCCCAGCCACCAGCACCAGCCCCACCGAGCACCTTCAGAGCATTATCGACAGGTGGGCAGACCTCGAAGACGCCCTCAGCGCCCGCCAGGCCACCACCTGGCCGCCGGTCATGGGCATCGTCCACCTCGTCCTCGACGACGACGAGCGCGCCGAGCACGCCGCCGAGCGTCTCGACACCGCGGCCGACGCACCTGGCACCCGGCCCGTGCCTCTCGACCTCGGTATCTACGACACGATGCGCGCCGTCGAGCAGGACCTCGTCGAGTGCGCCGACCAGACCGCCGCTCTCATCCAGCGCTCCCCAATGCCGTACGCCCCCCGTGACTGGCCGGCCGCCGACCGCGCCCGCCGCGACCAGCTCGCCACCGCCGACGCCCGCGACCCACGCCGCTGGCGCTACACCGGGCAGCGCAGCGCCCCGTACTCCGCCGCCTGGCTCGCCGCGCGACTGGAGGGCCTCGCCGGACCGTTCCTGCCGCTCAGCCCCGCCCGCACCGCCCGCATCACCGCCGTCGCCACCGCGGCCGCCGAGCGAGTCGAGACCGCGCTCCGTATCGCCCGCCGCAGGGTCCCCGTGGTCTGGCCGTGCCCGCATTGCCGCGGGCACCTTGTCGTCGAGGGCGGTGACGGGCAGCCGCCAGCCGTACGGTGCAACTCGTGTGGCCGCACCTGGCACAACCAAGCCGACTCGGCAGCCTGAGGGCTGCGGGCAGCCGCTTCTCTTCTCGTCCCGCGGTGACCATCCCGCTTGGGGTGGAGTCGTGGCCCCTTGATGGGGGTACTCAAGGCGCCCATCTCCCTCCCATCAGGTACACCAGAGGTAACTAATAGCGCACATGATACAAGGAGCAAGCATGGCCATCTTCCGTACGGAAAAGGGAAGTAAGGGTCTCAAAGAAGACCACGTCGACGGAAGACACCCCACGCCCGACACCACAGAGAAGATGGAGACTCGGCTTGCCTTGGTGATGAACGGAGGTGTCAGCCTCGCCGTCTGGATGGGTGGCGTGGCCCACGAGATCGATTTGCTTCGCCGAGCGTCTGACGGTGTCACTACTCAAGACCAAGTGGCGGAGCGTGACAGAGAAGTTTTTAAACTGTGGAAACAGTTGGCAGATAAGGCGGGCCGGCGCGTACAGATCGACGTCGTCTCGGGAACGTCTGCCGGCGGTCTCAACGGAATTCTACTGGCCACTGCGGTCGGTCGTGGGTCAGCCCTTCCCAGCGAGCCTTCTTGCCTCCGTGACTTGTGGGTGGACTCGGCATCATTGGAATCGCTAAGCCAAGGCGAACATCCGAACAGCTTGCTCAACGGGGACAAACTTGAAGAGTCGTTCAGAAAGGCTCTCGATGGAATCAACGGGTCTAACTCACCCGGGACAGTCACATTGCTTGTGACCGCAACTGCGCTCAATGGCCGAGGCAAACCCCTCAAGGACACCTTTGGCCAACCATTTGACATTCGCGATCACCGCCGCGTTTATCAATTCAAGAGTGAACCAGATTACAAATATAACAACAAGGAAGGTAAGCCGCATTGGGGGAAGACCGAGAAAATCAACCACTTTGCATACGGCAATACAACATTCGAGGATGCCCTAGTGCAGGCCGCACGCGCGACCGCGAGTTTCCCGGTAGCCTTTAGCCCCATTAGCGAATACCCACTTACAGACCACCGACTACACCCAGACCCGGGCTACAAGCACCCAGCAAGCAACGTGATGGACGGAGGAGTACTGAACAATGCGCCCTTCGGGCCTGTCCTGGAGGAAATCACCAAGCGGCCTGCTGAAGGACCAGTGGAACGCGTCGTCGTCTACGTCACCCCCACTGGCGGGCGACTGACAGAAGAGCATGTCAAGGGCAAATGCACCGAAGAAGTCAACCCCCTCACCGCCGCCTGGAATGCGCTATTTTATCCTCGAGAGGCAGACATTCGCTCGGGCACCGAAGATCTACACAACCGGCTGAGCACAAGCGTCCGCGAAACCCGCGAGGAACTATTCGAGCAACTGCTGGACTCGGAGAAGGGTGAGCGGCTCGAGAAGCGGGTACGCGTGGCCGCGTGCAATCTCCTTACTGAATACCGGTTGAGTCGCGCCAGGGCAGTGGTACTGGATGCGATGACTGAGCGAACACACCCTGAGACCATTACCTCCCTGGTGACACCGCCCGCAGCTGACCTGAAGGCTATCGAAGAAATCCTCGACCTGAAGATGTCCTGGTTCCCGCTGGATGACATCCGGGAACTTAATGACCCCGATCTTGACACGTGGCGCTGGGGGTGCCGCACAGCGGAGCGCCTCCTGCAGACCCTCGCTCACCAGCTACACGAAATCCTCCTCGGCTCCCTGCAGGATTCGGCGCCCGTCCACAGCTTCAGGCAGAGAGCTCTGACTGATGGCATTAAATACATCACAGAGCAACTGCAGAAGATGATCGCCGTCTCCGATGCCGTGTTCGAGGAGATGGCACACTGGCCATCCCCTGGCGAGCGTATGAGCGAACGTCGCGCAGCCGAGGTAGTCGAGCAGGTATTCACCAAGCTGGACGTGCCGGCGGCAGCGGGTCAGCTCGTCGACGAAGCCACAGCATGCTTTCTTCGCACATTGCGAGAGGTCGAGCCCGGTGCACGCTGGACGCGCCGAAAAGACGTAGTGTCTGCCTACCTGCTACTGGAAGTACTTACGCAAGCTTTCGCCCCACCACTCAAGGTCGTCGACAAACTCACACCAAAGTTCCGCTTTCTCCGAATGGGACCGGATGCAATGGGGCCCCTGTTTAATGAGGACTGGTCAGCAGACATTGGCGACAAGAAACTCTACGGCATTCGAATCCATCATTTCGGTGCCTTCATCGACAAAAGATGGCGGAAATCCGACTTTACCTGGGGGCGCCTCGATGCAGCCCATCATCTCCTTCCTCTGCTGCTACCCGAAGAGCCAAGCGAGGAGCAGGAGAAGGAACTCCACCAACACATCATTAACTCCGAGGGTACATGCGTCAATCGAATGAAGAAAGACCTTAGGAAACTAATCAGGTGCACCGACCCTCAGCTCCTCTATGACGTCAACCCAGGGTTGGAAATGAAGGCTGGCCGTGAAGTGCTCCGTCTACTGCAAAACCAGCCATCACTCAAGGGGCATCGACTACGCAGTTTGCTATTTAGCCGCGCCTGGAGAACTCTTTGGAAGAGGGCGGTGCGGTATTGGCGAAAGCAGGGCGAGGCCACAGGCGCACGAACATGGCGCCTGACGCAAAGGAGAGAACGCTAGGCGCGTACACGCGGTATAGCGTCGAGCCTCCAGACCAGCGTGCCGCGGGAACTCCAGCAGATCGGTAATACGCTGCATCCACGCCAAGGATGAGGCCGTCCACACGCACCCGCCGGCCGCCGCTCGGTGACGGCGGCTGGACGACGACATGCAGCACCTGGGCCATGTCGCCAGCCTCCAACCACAGGCTGCTGAGTGCGTCCCGGGATGGGCCGGGTGGCTACTGGTCGGCGGGGAGCCGCCGGGCAAGACGCGTAGCCAGTTCGTTCGCAACATCGGTGCCCTGTTCGCCGAGCAGCTGCAGCATTTCCACCACAGCCTGCGCCTCCCCGCGGGTGATCAGCGGCTCGCGCTCGCCCTGGTTCTCGATCAGCTGCCACAGCTGCGCCTCATCCATGTGCTGACCAACCGCCTCCGGGTCGATGGGGTCACGGCCAGACTGGACGGGCGTGCCGGTCGCGGGGTAGCTCAGCCAGCTCAGAGCAGCCGGTACGCCGGTGGTCGCGGGTTCGAATCTCCGCCCCCGCACGCCCACCAGGCATGCGATCGCCAGGACGGCAGGACGTGCGCCCAGGTCTCGCGCCCCCAACTCGCGTCCGCCAGACCTTCACGCCTGTGTAGGATTTTCTAAGATCGCAACTCCGCCAATTGCTACGCCCCTTCCAGTTCTTCAACTCGCTGAGGGCGCAGCCCACTGCACCCTCCCTCCGGGAGGCTGAGTGATGAAGGACCTATGCCCAAGACCGGATACATCTACGTGCCCGCCCCGTCCCGGGCGAACCTGGAAATCGGACTCAACCAGGGACTTTGGGGGTGGCGCACCAGCGCCCTGGACCGAGCCGAGGCGCGTGAGGCCGTGCAGACCCTGAAGGAAGGCGACTTCCTGATCCTCGGGCACAAGGGCCCCAACAGCCGTGTAAGGCCAGGCGGATGGACTGACGTAACCCTCCAGAGGGTGATCGTCACTCAGATCACCAGGCCGCTGTTCACCGACACCGCGCCGGTCTGGCCCGACGACGACTACCCCGAGCGCATCGGCATGGACGTCCTCGACGAAGAGCACAACGTCACCGGAGCCGCCGTTGGTGCTGATGGCATGGAAGCCCTGCGTCTGTCCGCGAACAAGCAGGGAGCCGCAGTCCTGCGCTCTGGGACTGCCTCCGTTGCCCAACTGGCCAGCGAACTCCCACCAGTCGACACTCTCCCTGCCGAGGGAAATGTTGACCACGACGGCGACGTCAATGCTGTCGCCCAGGTCCTCGTCCGCCGCGAGCAAGCAAAGCTTCGCAAGGCGCTTCTCGGCGGAGCACAGCAGGCCGCCTGCGCCCTGTGTGGCCGTGTACTGCCAACACGGTTCATCCGGGCTGCCCACATCAAGCGCCGCAGCGCAGCGACCAGGGAAGAGCGGCTCATGATGGCCAACATCATGCCCGCCTGCCTCATGGGCTGCGACGAACTATTCGAACACGGCCACATCTTCGTGACCGGAGACGGCACCATCGTCGTCCGGCAGAAGCCCAACGACACCTCAGATCTGCGGGAAGCAGCTGAAGCTCTCGCCGGCCGTACGGTCGCTGACTACGGCCATCATCGAGCGCCCTTTTTCACTTGGCACCGGGAAAACACTGCTGCCTGACTCGATTCAAGCCGTGCTGTCCCGCTTCAAGTTGCGGGGGCGGGACATCAGCCTGGCCAGCACACGGGCTGGAACGACGACCAAGGCTCGCGCACGGCCTGGTTCCTCGATCAGCGTCCACAGGTGCGCCTCGTCAATGCGCTGATCAACCGGGCGCGGGTGAGGAGGCACTGCACCGCATCGCCGCCAACGCCGCATCTGCCGCGGGCAGCTGCTCGTCGGTGGCGGCGACGGGCCGCCGGCCGTCCGGCGAGCCACCTGCCTTGTCGCTGCTCTGCCGTCGGAACGGTTTCGAGAGGAGCTACCGGACTACTCGAAGGCGGCTTGTACCTGGCGCAAGAAGTACGGCCACTGCTCTTGGGAGCTGGCACTGTGCCGCACGCTTCGGAGGCTGAGCTGGAGGGTCTTCCTGAGTGGGTGGGGCGACTGCATGATCGCCTCGTTTCGCTGAGCGAGCCGATGGAGCTCCTCGGGCTTGGGGAGGCGGTCACTCTTGGCGCTGTTGCACGTTTCGTGGGCGGGAGCCAGGTTCCAGATGACGTCAAGGTCCGGGCCGCTCCAGCCAGAGAAGGCACCAAAGCGCTCCATCAGGGAATAAGGGAAGACATGGTCGACGGCGGTGCTGTCGCTTGGCGTGATGGGCTCGGTGCAGGTGAGGCAACGGCCGTGCTGAAACCCAATCAGAGCGTCGGTGACCCCGGTGACCGAGCGACGCCGGCGCTTGTCCATGAGCTGCAGTGTCGACCAATCCACCGATACCCCCTCGTCGATGAGGCTTCGGCCGATGCCCACAGCGAAGGAGCTTTCTACGATGTTCCACCGCGCGCCCAGCTCGGCCCGCAGACCGGCGGTTTGCTCGCCTTGCGCGATGGCGCGCAGCTCGGGCGTCAGGAGCACGATCGGCTTGCGTGAGCTGCCGGTCAGTTCGTAGAAGCGATGCGCCGTCTGGGTGCCGCCGCGCAGGTTGTGGAACTTCTTCATCACCATCCCCGGCATGGTTCGCACTGCGGAATGCAAGAGCCGGTCGGTGGGGTGGCCGAGCGCAGTGGACTCGTCGGCCTCACGCGCAGCCACTGTCAGGAAGTCCGACTCTCCGGCCGGCGGCCCTGACGGGGCTTGCGGGGCTTCGGCCAGGTGCGCCACCAGGCCCATGGCGTACGGCACCGCGAGCTCCTCCAGGGACACCTCGGCTCTGTCCTGTGCGGCGCACTCCAACAGCGCAGCCCCGAGTGCGAACTTGTAGGTGCGGGAGTTGGAGCCCATCAAGACGGCCAGCCGCCAGGACGTACGGGCGCTCGGCTCGTATCGGAAGAAGTCCACTGTCATCGGCTCACCCCCGGCGCAGCGTGCTGCTCCGCACGGAAGACCAGGGTGCTCCAGCTCACGCCTTCCCGGCTGAGACAATCCGGCTCCTCGCCGCGGTGCACTGCGGACAGGCGGAACCGTTCAGCCAGCGCTACAGTCTCGGCCGCGGACACCGCGAACATACGCCGCCCGGTAGGAACCGGACCGTGCCGCAGCGAGAGGGCAACACATCCTCCCGGCGCCACCAGCTCGGCCAGCCGTCGCATGGCATCGACGTGCTCCCGCTCGTCCAGGTGCATCCACACTGCGGAGAGCAACATGAAGTTGAAGGGCCCTTGGAGACCGGTCAGAGAAGGAAGGGCGTCGTCGGTCCAGTGGATCGCTGCGTCTGCGTGGAGGCGCTGTCCGATCCGCCGCAGCTCAGGAGTGGGTTCTACCGCTACGACCTGGTGCCCTCGAGTGGCCAGCGCGGCAGCATCACGGCCGCTGCCGGCGCCGATGTCGACGACCCTGCCCGGAGCGGGCGGCAGCCACGGCAGGAACTCCTTGTGCACAACTTCGAACGCCACCCCCTCGTACCGGCGGGCAAGTTCCTCAGCATCCTGCTCGTAGCCTGCAGCACTAGGCACTCGCGACTGCATACCCGTACGCCCTCCCATCCCAGCGTGACCAGTCCATCGCTCACATGCACGCTAGGTCATCAGCTTCGCCGGCATCACCTCGCATAGCACCTGCTTTAGGAGTTCGGTCGCTGGTTGCCTCGGTGCTGCTGGGTGCGCTGTTCTGTTGTACGGCAATGGCTCTGGAGGGCGCGAGCAACTTGGGCGTTTCATGAGGTCAGAGGCCCGGCGGTGGTTGGCCGTCCTGTGTAGTCCACGGATGGCGAGGGGACTGTCAGTGCGGTGATTTAGGGTCGCGGCATGACCACTAGCGTTGAGGGGATCAACCCCGGTGATGTCCGTACACGCGCTGAGATCCGTGCGGTGTTCGGGGGGAGCCCCCAGGGAGGGATCTGTCCCTCTGAGGGCATGCGCAGCGTGAACCTTTACTCGGACCCGGACGTGGGGGAGCAGGCCGGATACTACGACGGTTGGCTGGCTGAAGAAGACGAGTTGGGCGCCCTCTTCGAGTACACCGGTGCTGGGAAGTCCGGTGACCAGACCTTCGATGGTGTCGCCGGCTCAGGGAACAGAGCGATTCTTCGGCACGCGGAGCAAGATCGGGTGCTTCGCGTGTTCACGCGTGTAGGCAAGCTGCCTGACAGCGATACGAAGACGCACCGGTACCTCGGCACGTTCACGCTGGACGGGATGCAGCCGTATGTGTGGCGCAGGGTTCATGGCGAAGACGGCAACGAGCGTGAAGTCATCGTCTTCCGCCTGCGCCCCGAGGGTACTGTGCAGCACGCCACACAGGATGTGATCCCGCCCGCTGAGGAAACCACGGCGGAGTTGGTGCCATTTCAGGTCGTTACCGGGGCGATGTTTCAGGCGGATCCGGCTACGAGCGGTGAGTTGCCACTCCCCAAGCAGTCCGCGCGTAAGAAGAGTTCCTCGCGTAAGGCGCCCCCCAATGCGGAGACCAGCGGGACGTTCGTGGTCCCTGAGGCATTCGGCACCAAAATGAGTCTCCGTGCTGCCGCTGCCGCCACCATCGCAGTCCGTCACGAGGCGGAGCTGACTCAGGCATACAGGGCCCACTTGGACTCTGCTGGGCACCAAACCGGCGCCTTCCAGATTAAGGTGAAGGGCCTCACCTCAACGCTCCGCACGGACCTGTACGACGCTACGGACCATGTGCTCTACGAGGCGAAGGGCTCGAACTCCCGAGAAGACGTGCGGATGGCACTCGGGCAGCTCCTGGACTACAGCCGCTACGTCAAGGCACCGGGGCAGGAAGACGAGCCCAAGCGGGTCGTCCTTTTGCCAGCTGCTCCCACTCCCGACATGTACACCCTGCTTGATCGGTATGACGTTGGAGTTGTGTACCGATCGGACGACGGCCGCTTTGTGGGGGACGCCGTCCCCGAGGGCAATCAGTAACGGGGCTACCGCTCTGTTGCCA
>NZ_JBSFMM010000193.1:0-21589 GCF_053599555.1 Streptomyces sp. NPDC000941 | reverse complement strand
CGCGCCACCCAGCGTCGCGAGCCGAGCCACATGCGCCGCGGCGCGGTGCCGCTGGTGCCCGGGGCGGTGCCCGACTCCAGCCGGGAGACGCACACCAGCATGCGGGTGCCCAGCGCGGACGAGCTCGCCGGCGGCCCGCACGGCACCGCCCGCGCCCCCCGGGTCAGCGGCCAGCGCCGCGCGGGCTCGGCCCGTAACCGCCCGGTCTCGGAGGCGGTGCGCCGCCGCCGGGTCAGGCTCGCGGTGGTCGCGGGCGCGCTGCTGGCCGCGGTGGGGATCGGCGGCTGGCTCGCATCGGGCGGCGACGACGACGGCGAGGCCCCCAAGGGCGGCGAACACTCGGCCCCGGCAGACCCCGGCGATCGCTGAGCGCCCCGGGCTGCGCCCCGGGCTGCGCCCCGGGCTGCGCCCGGCCCGCCCGCCCGTGAATCCGGCCGGAGGCGCGGCCCCCCGGCCGGGGGGCCGTACCCCCGGCCGGGCGAACCGAGTCAAGAAAGGGGCGGCGGTCGCCCGTGCGCCCGGTCGCCCGTCCGGCCGGTTACGCTGGTGCCGTGGCAGTCGTCGATGTATCCGAAGAGCTGAAGTCCCTCTCCTCGACCATGGGGTCGATCGAGGCCGTCCTGGACCTCGACAAGATGAGGGCCGACATCGCCGTGCTCGAGGAGCAGGCGGCGGCCCCCTCCCTCTGGGACGACCCGGAGAGCGCGCAGAAGATCACCAGTCGGCTGTCCTATCTGCAGGGCCAGCTGCGCAAGGCGGAGGAGCTCCGCGGCCGCATCGACGATCTCGAAGTGCTCTTCGAGCTCGCCGAAGCCGAGGACGACGCCGACACGCGCGCCGAGGCCGAGGCCGAGCTGGAGTCGGTGCACAAGGCGGTCGACGAGATGGAGGTGCGCACCCTCCTGTCCGGCGAGTACGACTCCCGTGAGGCGCTCGTGAACATCCGCGCCGAGGCCGGTGGCGTGGACGCCGCCGACTTCGCCGAGCAGCTGCAGCGGATGTATCTGCGCTGGGCCGAGCGCCATGGCTACAAGACCGAGGTGTACGACACCTCGTACGCGGAAGAGGCCGGCATCAAGTCGACCACCTTCGCCGTCCAGATTCCGTACGCGTACGGCACCCTCTCCGTCGAGCAGGGCACCCACCGCCTGGTGCGCATCTCGCCGTTCGACAACCAGGGCCGTCGCCAGACGTCCTTCGCGGGCGTCGAGGTGCTGCCCGTCGTCGAGAAGACCGACCACATCGAGATCGACGAGTCCGAGCTGCGCATCGACGTCTACCGCTCCTCGGGCCCCGGCGGCCAGGGCGTCAACACCACGGACTCCGCGGTGCGCTTGACCCACATCCCGACCGGCATCGTGGTCTCCTGCCAGAACGAGCGCTCGCAGATCCAGAACAAGGCGTCCGCGATGAACGTCCTCCAGGCCAAGCTGCTCGAGCGGCGCCGCCAGGAGGAGCAGGCCAAGATGGACGCGCTCAAGGGCGACGGCGGCAATTCCTGGGGCAACCAGATGCGTTCGTACGTCCTGCACCCGTACCAGATGGTCAAGGACCTGCGGACGGAGTTCGAGGTCGGCAACCCGCAGTCGGTGCTCGACGGCGAGTTGGACGGCTTCTTGGAGGCGGGGATCCGCTGGCGCAAGCAGCAGGAGCAGCAGAAGTAGGGCAAGGCCCTGCCCGCGGCCCGACGGCCGCCTGCCCACCCCGCCTGCCCACGACTTGACGGCCGGTTGGTCACAGTCCTGTACCCATGCATCCGCCAAGCACCTCCATAGCGGACATGTCGTGCGCAATGACCTTGACGGTCATATGAAAAATGGGAAAGCTGACGCGCGGCAGGCGTATGACTGGGGCGCGTGTGAACGGGGGTTCGTGGACCGCCTTGTGTGGCCGGTCCCGCGGATCAGAACTCCCCGCAGACCGTTGCCTCGTGCATAGCTGCTCCATCGACGAGTACAGCTACTGGGGGTAGCAGGCAGATGACGAAGAAGACGCGGCTTCGCGTCGCGCGGATCGCGGCGAGCGCCGTGATCGCCGCCGGCGCCTCGCTGACGGCGGCGGGTGCCGCATCGGCTGTGGGTATCGACGTCGGCATCGGCGGCGTGGAGGCTTCGGTCAAGGCGGACGACAAGGGCGTCGGCATCGGCGTCGGTGTCGGCGACCCGACCGAGGACCCGACGGGCGACCCGACATCGATCCCGACGGGCGAGCCGTCCCCGACGGACGACCCGACCACCAACCCGCCGACGACCAACCCGCCGACGGGCGACCCGACCACGAACCCGCCGACGACCAACCCGCCGACGGGCGACCCGACGAAGCCGCCGACCGGCGAGCCGACGGGCAAGCCCACCGGCAAGCCGACCGCCGAGCCCACCAAGTCGCCCGGCACCGGCGGTGGCGGCGGCAGCGACGACTCCAACACCTGCACGGTGGAGCTCGACGGTACCGACTGCCAGGACAACACCGACACCGACAGCGCCGGCAGCAAGCCGGTCGAGCAGAGCAAGCCCAAGGAAGCGCTGGCCAAGAAGGAGGAGCTGGCCGAGACCGGTGCCTCCGAGACCACCTTCCTGCTGGTCGGCGCCGCGACGATGATCGCGGGTGGCATTGGCTTCCGCCTCATGCCGCGTCTGGTCAACCGCAACACCGCGGCCTGATCACGCACCCGGCCTGACCGGGTGTGGCGCAGCGACGCGAAGGGGCCCGGAGTGCGGCGTCACTCCGGGCCCCTCGTGCGTGTTCGTGCCTGCTTGTGCTTGTACTTGTGCCGTGCTTATGAGAAATGAAACACATCGCGTGGATCGCGAGTCGGCCGTCACCGTGCGTACGGCACCGCTCGACATAGCGCTATAAACTGATAATGGCCCGCTACGGTCCGTTACGCCGTGGCGACCTGGTGAGCGAGCAGAGCCACCGCGATCAGCGCCACCAGCAGCGCTATCAGGGCGGTCGGCGTCAGCCCGCCGAAGCCGCCGGCCTGCTGCAGACGCTCCCTGCTGGCCCGGCAGACCGGGCACCGGCCCTCGCTGACGGGGCTCGCGCAGTTGGCGCAGACAAGCCTGTCATACGTCATGCGCTCTCCTCCTCCCGCGCGGCGATGCCGCAGTAGACACGGGGCCAACGCTCTGGGAAATGTGTTGGTTCCCCTTCCACTGTGCCAGCTTCCGCCCGGTTCGGCGCGCCCCGCACGATTCCGTACCGCATCCGTACCGGTTCCGTGGCTGTTTCGGACAGCTCGGCGGGGCAGGTTGTCAACCGTTTGCCCCCAATAGTGCCGTGAATAAGCGCACCAACCCCGAACGGCGACTGCGAGGTCGCGTGCGGTTCGCGTATGGTCACGCACACCGACGGGAGCCCTTGCGGCCACCCGTACCCCTACCCAGGTCGACCGTGGTGCTTCAGTGATCCGATTCGACAACGTATCCAAGACCTACCCCAAGCAGAACCGTCCTGCACTCCGGGATGTTTCGCTCGAGATCGAGAAGGGGGAGTTCGTCTTTTTGGTGGGCTCCTCGGGGTCGGGCAAATCCACCTTTCTCCGTCTGTTGCTGCGCGAGGAGCGCGCCAGCCATGGCGCGGTCCATGTGCTGGGCAAGGACCTGGCGCGGCTGTCCAACTGGAAGGTGCCGCAGATGCGCCGCCAGCTGGGCACGGTTTTCCAGGACTTCCGGCTGCTCCCCAACAAGACGGTCGGGGAGAATGTGGCCTTCGCGCTGGAGGTGATCGGCAAGCCGCGCGGCGCGATCCGCAAGACCGTTCCCGAAGTGCTCGACCTGGTGGGACTGGGCGGAAAAGAAGACCGTATGCCCGGTGAGCTCTCTGGTGGTGAGCAGCAGCGCGTCGCCATCGCCCGCGCGTTCGTCAACCGGCCGCTGTTGCTGATCGCCGACGAGCCGACCGGAAACCTGGACCCGCAGACCTCCGTCGGCATCATGAAGCTGCTGGACCGGATCAACCGGACCGGGACCACGGTCGTGATGGCCACTCACGACCAGCAGATCGTGGACCAGATGCGCAAGCGCGTGATCGAACTTGAAAAGGGCCGTCTCGTACGCGACCAGTCCCGCGGCGTTTACGGCTACCAGCACTGAAAGGACGCCATGCGCGCCCAGTTCGTCCTGTCGGAGATCGGCGTCGGTCTCCGCCGCAATCTCACCATGACCTTCGCGGTGATCGTGTCTGTCGCCCTTTCGCTGGCCCTGTTCGGCGGGTCCCTGCTCATGAGCGAGCAGGTGAGCACGATGAAGGGTTACTGGTACGACAAGGTCAACGTCTCCGTCTTCCTGTGCAACAAGCAGGACAAGGAGACCTCGCCCAACTGCTCCAAGGGCGCCGTCACCGACGCGCAGCGGAACGAGATCCGCTCCGAGCTCAAGCAGATGAGCATCGTGGAGAGCGTCCAGTTCGAGACCTCGGAGCAGGCGTACAAGCACTACAAGGAGCAGTTCGGCGACTCGCCGCTGGCCAACTCGCTGACCCCGGACCAGATGCAGGAGTCCTTCCGGGTCAAGCTCAAGGACCCCGAGAAGTACAAGGTGATCACCACCGCCTTCGCCGGCCGCCCCGGGGTGCAGGAGGTCCAGGACCAGCAGAAGCTGGTCGACGACCTCTTCAACCTCCTCAACGGCATGAAATACGCGGCGTGGGGGGTGATGTCGCTCATGCTGATCGTCGCGCTGATGCTGATCGTCAACACGGTGCGGGTGTCGGCGTTCTCCCGCCGCCGGGAGACCGGGATCATGCGGCTGGTCGGCGCGTCCAGCTTCTATATCCAGATTCCGTTCATCATGGAGGCCGCCATCGCGGGTCTGCTGGGCGCGGGCTTCGCCTGTGTGCTGCTGGTGAGCGGACAGTACTTCCTGGTCAACAACTGGCTGGTGGACCGGATCGACGTGATCAACTTCATCGGCTGGGACGCGGTGCTGTCCAAGCTGCCGCTGGTGCTGGCGATCGGTCTGCTGATGCCCGCCTTCGCGGCGTTCTTCGCGCTCCGCAAGTACCTCAAGGTGTGACATTCGTCCAGGGCGCCGTACCTCACAACCTCCGGTACGGCGCCCTGTGTTGCCCTACACTCACCGGCATGTCGGGCCCGTGTTTGTTCGTCCCGCCCCGCCGCATTCGCCGTGGGGCGACCCTGACGGTGGTCTTTGTGAGCTTGCTGGCCACGGGAGCCGCCGTCGGCTCCTGGGGCGCCGAGGCCGAGGACGGCCGGGACCCGGTCGACGCCCGGATAGCGTCCCGTTCGGTGTCGAGCACTGTCGAGAGCGACGAGGTCAAGGCGGCCGCCGCACAGGCCGAGGAGGACGGCAAGTCCGGCTCCAAGGCCGCCCGGGAAGTGGTCAGCCGCAGCGGCGACCGATGGGGCGCGGTCTACAGCGCCCGCGAGTACGAGGGCTTCCGCCGCAATCTCGACGGCGAGTACGTGGGCGTGGGGATCTCCGCCCGCCTGAGCACCGGCGGCCGGATCGCGGTGGACCGCGTCCAGCCCGGCAGCCCCGCCGCGAAGGCCGGCATCCGCGCCGGTGACCGGCTGCGCACCGTCGACGGCCGGACGACGACCGGCCGCCCCGTCACCCAGGTGGTGTCCTGGCTGCGCGGCGGCGCGGGCGAGGCCGTGGGCAGCCGGGTCGAGGTCGGGCTGCAGCGCGGCGACCACAGCTGGCGGCAGACCCTGCGGCGGGCGCGGCTGGCCACCGAGCCGGTGACCGTCGACCGCCTCACCGATCAGCACCCCGCCGCCGTCCGGATCAAGGTCGAGGCCTTCACCCGGGGCTCGGGCGACCAGGTCCGCCGCGCCGTGCGGGCCATCCCCGAGGGCCAGGGCATCCTGCTCGACCTGCGCGGCAACTCCGGCGGCCTCGTCTCCGAGGCCGTCACCACCGCCTCCACCTTCCTCGACGGCGGGCTGGTCGCCACGTACGACGTACGGGGGGAGCAGCGGGTGCTCGAGGCCCGGCGCGGCGGCGACACCGGCTCCCCGCTCGTCGTCCTCGTCGACGGCGGCACCATGAGCGCCGCCGAAATGCTCACCGGCGCCCTCCAGGACCGCCGCCGGGCCGTGGTCGTCGGCTCCCGCACCTTCGGCAAGGGCTCCGTCCAGATGCCCAGCGAGCTCCCCGACGGCTCGGTCGCCGAACTCACCGTCGGCCACTACCGCACCCCCACCGGGCGCGGCGTCGACGGCAAGGGGATCACGCCCGACCTCTCCGTACGCGGCGACGACGAGAAGAGCGCCGAAACGCGCGCGCGGACAGTATTGAGTGGCCTCGGGGGCGGGTCATAGTGCGAGAATGACAGCGCTATGGCAAAAGAGACGGGGCGCAAGCTGATCGCGCAGAACAAGAAGGCGCGGCACGACTACCACATCCTCGACACCTACGAGGCCGGTCTGGTGCTGACCGGTACCGAGGTCAAGTCGCTGCGGCAGGGTCGAGCCTCGCTGGTGGACGGCTTCGCACAGCTCGACGGCGGCGAGGCGTGGCTGCACAACGTGCACATTCCGGAGTACAGCCAGGGCACGTGGACCAACCACGCGGCCCGCCGCAAGCGGAAGATGTTGCTCCACCGCGCGGAGATCGACAAGCTGGTCGTCAAGACCCAGGAGACCGGCCACACCCTGGTCCCGCTGGCGCTGTACTTCAAGGACGGCCGGGCCAAGGTCGAGATCGCCCTCGCCAGGGGCAAGAAGGAGTACGACAAGCGGCAGACTCTGCGCGAGAAGCAGGACCGCCGCGAGTCCGACCGGGCGATCTCCGCGGCGCGGCGGCGGCAGCGGGCCTGATCGGGGGCCTGAGTGGGTGGGCCGTAGCGTCGTGCTGGCCTGACCGGCGGGAATACGCTGGCACTACCGTGCGTTGTTCCCGTACGATAAGGGCTGCACCCCCGCAGAGGGGTGCGGCACCACCTTGATAACACCACATGGGGATGATCGGTTTCGACAGCGGCTGTCGAAGCAGGGGAAGCGAGCCGAGGAAGCGGCAATGATCTCGTAAACCATATGCCGAAACCTATAATCGCCAACACCAAGCGCGATTCCTTCGCCCTCGCTGCCTAAGTAGCGACTTGCGAAGTGTCAGCCCGGGGCTGTTCCCGACCCGGATCCTGGCATCAGCTAGGGGACTAAACCACTAGACCCGGTCACGGGGCCTGGTGGGAAATCAAACAGTGACTGAGCCCGTCGGAGACTTGTCCGCGTGATCTCCGGGGCTGAGAAAAGCACAGCGGACTGCGCTCGGAGAAGTCCTGGTTCCACACCGTTGGACGCGGGTTCGATTCCCGCCATCTCCACTCATCCCATGTACGACGAGGGCCCCGCGGTCAGCCGACCGCGGGGCCCTCGTCGCGTTCGGGTTCGGACGCGCGCCCCTCTAGGACCTGTCCCGTGCGTCAAGCAGCTCGTCCCAGTGCTCCGCTGCCCACGCGCATGCGGCATCCAGCGGCTCCAACATGCTGCGACCCAGCCGCGTCAGCGCGTACTCCACCCCGAGTCTCGGGTCGGCGTGCACCGTGCGTGAGACGAGCCCGTTCCGCTCCAGGCCACGCAGTGACTGTGTGAGCACCTTCGGGGTGACGCGGTGCAGTGGCACACGCAGCTCGGAGAATCGGCGGGGACCGTTTTCCAGGCAGCGAATGACCAGAGCCGCCCACTTGTCGCCGAAGCGGAATGGCAACAGCGAGGACGGACACAGTTCGTCGAACATGTCCGGAGGCAGCGGCTGGCGGCGTGTCATGCTCTCTCTCCTGCCCGTCGGCTGGGGCCGTTAGCCGGCCTCGGTATCCGGTCTCGGTATCCCGTCTCGGTATCCAGGAGGTAACTGCCCTTGCGGATACCTTCCGGAGCATCGACTCAACGGGAGGTATTCCGACGATGGGCAGGTTCGTGATTTTCGGGGCCGGTGGCCGGGCCGGCCGGCAGGCCGTCGCTGAAGCGCGTCGGCGTGGACACCAGGTCACCGCGGTGGTCCGCGACCCGTCCCGCTACGGCGGCCTGGCGGACGGCGGCGTACGGATCGCCGCCGGGGATGTCACCGACGCGGCGGATGTCGCCGCCCTCGCGGCCGGGCATGACGCCGCGATCAACGCGGCGGCGATAACCGACCCGGGGGCATTCTTCACCAGCGCCGCACATGCCCTCACCAAAGGCCTGCGGCAGGCCGGGGTGGACAGGCTCGTCGCGGTCGGGATCGCCACGCTACTGCCCGGCCCCGACGGGACCCGCCTGCTCGACATGCCCGGTTTCCCCGCCGAGTTCCGGCCCTTCTGCCTGGCCCACGCCGACGGGCTCGAGGCGCTTCGGGCCGAAGGCTCCGCCCTGGACTGGGTGTATGTCAGCCCAGTCGGCGACTTCGACCATGAGGGGGAGCGCACCGGCCATTATGAGATCCGCGAACACGGTGACCTCGCGGCGCGCATCTCCTACGCGGACTTCGCCCTCGTCCTGCTCGACGAGGCCGAGACCCCACGGCACCACCGCAGCCACCTGGCCGTGACATGACCGGACACTCGGCCGGCCTTGTCCCGCTGAGCTCAGACAAGGCGGTGTTCCCAGCGCAACGTGGGGCTGATTTTCTGGCCACCGATCCAGTACGTGTGGGAGCGGGGGGTGACGCGGAGCCGCACGGTGCTGATGTCCGGGCGTCCTGCGTCCTGCGTCCTGCCAGGCGATGAGCGCTTCTTCGATGGCGTCCCACAGTGCCACCGGTCCGCCCTGCCGTACGGTCCAGCCGGAGCCGTCCTCGATGAACGCGGCGAAGGATTCGCGGTCGGCGTCGAACACGTAGAGCTGCCGGCTGCCATCGCCCCGGGCGGCGCGTACGAGCTGGGCGCCGGGCGCGGTGAGTTGGGCGAGGAAGGCGGGCATCCACTCCTCCAGCAGTGTCGGCGGCACCTTCGTCTCGCGCTCGCTGTCGGCGTAGGCGGCGCGCGCCGACAGGTCCCCGGCGAGCGGTGTGGCGGCCTGGGAGCGGGCCTGCATGAACGACGACTCCCCGATGATCAGCCCCTCGGCCGTGCCGTCGTCGTTCACGGTGACCTTCGCGAGGCCGGTGCCGTACGCCCACGAGCCGGGGGCGAGGGTGGTGAGGATGATGCCGCCCGGTTTGGTCTGACGTACCCAGGTGTGGGGGATGCGGCGTACCGCGCATGTGGCGATGGTGCGGTCGTAGGGGGCGCGGCGGGGGTGGCCCAGGAGTCCGTCACCGGTCAGGGTCCATGTGGAGTATCCGGCGGCTTCCAGCGCGGCATCCGCACGGGCGGCCACGCCCGGGTCCACCTCGACCGTGGTGACGTTGTCCTCGCCGAGCCGGTGGCACATCAGGGCGGTGGAGTAGCCGGTGCCGGTGCCGATCTCCAGCGCGGTGTGACCGTCCTCGACGTCCAGAGCCTCGAGCATGCCGACGACCGTCACGGGCGTGGTGGACGACGACGTGGGCACGCCGGGGACCGGCTCGGCGGCCTGGTCGGCGGTGAGGTGCCCGTCCAGCTGAGTCACCAGGGACTCGTCGCGGTAGGCGATCTTGGTCCATTCCCCGGGGTCGGTGCCGAGCGCCGTCACGGGCCGCCAGCGCCCACCGTCGGCGGGCAGGAACACGCCGGGCTGGAGGAACAGCTCACGCGGCACGGCCTCGACCGCGGCGTGCCACTTCGGATGGGTCAGGACTCCGGCCTCCTGGAGCCGGGCGGCGAGGGCGCGCCGTTCAGGTGCGGTATCAGGCGCCATCGGGGGTGTCTCCTTGAGCGAGTAGGTCAGCGGTCACCCCGTTGGTCTGATGTGTGTCGGGGGGCCCCGGGTACGCAGCAGCTGAGCGATCAGCCGGTCCGGTCGGCCAGGAGTAGGGCGAGTGGACCGGCAGGGAGCAGGAATCGGCCCTCGACGGCGGCTTTGAGCGCGTCGGTCATGGGCCACCAGGACAGCTTGAAGTCCTGTTCGGTGGGGGTGAGCCGCTGCGGGCCGACGGTCAGATCGCGGGCCTCGTAGAGGTGGACGCGAGCGGTCGTCTCCAGGGTGATGGCGTACGTGCCCAGCAGGCGCCATCGTCCGGCGGTGATGCCTGCTTCCTCCCTCAGCTCGCGGCGGGCGCATTCTTCCAGGGTCTCGCCGTCCTCTTGCCGCCCGCCGGGGAGGAACAGGTGCTCGCCACCGTGACGGGGGAAGTCAGCGCTCAGCAGCGCAACGAGGCCGTTCTCGTCGCGGGCCACTACTACGGAAGCATCGCGGGCCGGGCCGCCGCCGGGAATCTCGGTCATGGCGGGCGAGCATATCGGCGGTCCCCTGATCGTCAGCGGACCATGGCCGCGTACGGCACATTCATCACGACGGGGTGGGCGATGCCGCGCCCGTGGAAGCCGTCGTCTCCGTAGGCGTCGCCGTGGTCGGCGCACATGATGATCATCCAGCGCTGCTTCGCGGTCAGCGTGGTGATCAGACGTCCCAGGTGTTGGTCTGCGTAGGCGAGGGCGCCCCGCTGGGAGGCGGCAGTGTCGGTGCTGACATCGTCATACGTGGCGCGGGCTACGTCGTATCGCAGGGAGTCGAGGGTGATGAACAGGATCCCGACCCCGTCGCGGATGATCTCGGCGGCATTGATCATGCCGGCGTCTCCCTCGCGACGTGGTGCTCCACGTGTCCCTTGGCCTGTTCGTTGACGGGGATGGGGACCTGATCGTCGGCGACGAGCCGCCGGATGACGGCCAGACCCGTGTCTTCGGTCAGCGGCTTGCCGTCAGCGTCGTACAGGGCGATGCGGACAGTCTCGCCATCCTCGGCGGCCGCGGTGGTGATGAGAGCGCCGGGCAGATAGCCGAGGGCGGCCATGGCGGCGAGCAGCCCGGCTTCGTCAGCTGTCCCCAGAACGGTGACGTGACAGGCATAGTGCCGTGCGTTGATCGCTCCCCGGCACAGCCGCTCGTGGAAGATGACGCTGGTCGGGTGTCCGTTGTGGGCGACGACGATGCGGTTCGTCTTGGTAGCGACGACGAGGCATGCGCCGATCCACCATGCGACACCTTCGTGGATCTCGCCGGGGAATCGTCCGCTCGCCGCGCCGTCCCGGATCACGGTGTCGGTGTTAATGGGTCTGAGCACGTGTGGTCTCCAGATGGTTGATCACCCAGTCAGCGAGCTCGTCGGGGGTCTTGCCGTCGGTGTCGAGTACGACGGCGGTGGGGTCGGCGTGGGCCGCTGCCTCGAAGTTGGCGAGGAGCCGCGGAAGGCGTTCGGGCACGGTGAAGAGTTCGGCATCGTCCGCCGTCAGGGTGTTGCCCTGTTCCTTGGAGGCCAGGCGGCGCCGAAGCACCGGCACTGAACAGCGGAGGTAGAAGGTGGAGTCCGGGGTTTCCAGGTAAGGACGGAACGGGGCCAGAAGGCGGGCGGCGTCGTCCATATCGAGCTCATGCACGGCGCTGTGGCAGGCAACGACGGATGAGGCGTAGCGGTCGGCTATGACGGGGCCGGCCGCGCGGTGGTGGGCCACGGTGTCGGCAGCGTGCAAGAGCCCGGAGAGGTAGAAGGCAAACTGTGGCAGTGGGCGCAGCCGGCTGTTGACCGTCGTTGACCAGCCGGAGTGCGGGGAGGGCAAGGTGTGCAGGCTGGTGGCGCTCAACCGGTCGGCGACCGTCTTGGTGAGGGTAGATTTGCCGATTCCGGAGATGCCCTCGAAGACGAGGAATAGGCCGCGGCTGTCCCCGTGCGGAGCGGGCTGGTAGGCGGATGGCAGGCTCATAAGGTTCCTTCGGTGAACGCGGTGACGTGTCCGGCGACGCACTTGGCGAGCCGAGCCGGGTCGTCCAGCAGGGGCTTGAGATTCAGGCGGAGGTCTTCGCGCAGCAGACAGGGTTGAAGGCCGTCGTGGTCGATACGCAGTGCCCAGAACCCTTCGACGCACTTGGGGCGCAGAGGGCAGGTGCCGCACTGGCCGACGTGGTGGCGGCCCAGGTTGCGGTGGATCACGTCGACCTCGATGCCGTCGATGCGGAAGACGCGGCGGCCCTGGCCGACTCCGGCGATCTCGGTGTGTTCGTCGTCGGTGAGGGTGCGCAGATACGCCACGGTGTCGTCGGCGGGCACGGCGGACGAGGCGCGGGCTTCGTTGAAGTCGGTGCCGACCAGCTCGATGAACTGCACCGGCAGTCGCCTCTCAAGCGCGAAGTCCAGGATGGCCCGGATCTCGTGGGCGTTGTCCTTGAGCAGCAGACAGTTCAGCTCGACCCGCTCGAAGACCTCCCGCGCCGCCTCAATGCCGTCGAGCACCGTCGTGATGCCGATGCGGGTGTTGGCGATGGCGCGGAGGGATTCGTCGGAGAAGTAATGCAGCGAGATCTTCACCTTGTCCAGCGGCGTCCTGGACAGCCAGTCCTGGTGCGTACGGACGCGGGTGCCGTTGGTGATCAGCGTGTAGGAGGAGTCCGGGCCCGAGGCGGCAAGCTGCTCCAGGACAGGCCGGGCCAGCGGGGAGGCCAGGGGCTCGCCGCCGGTGAAGTAAACGCGCTTGAGCCCGGCGTCCATCAGGGCCGCGATGATCGTGACGTAGTGCTCCGAGCACAGGGAACGTGCACGCGGCTGCTGCGATCGGTCGCGGCGGGTCAGGGGCGGTGGGACATCGCCTTCGTTGTGGCAGAACCAGCAGGCGATGTTGCAGCGGGGGCCGAAGGAAATGCGCAGCTGCCCGCGAAGGGCGGCGTAGTTGTGCAGCGCGGTCCAATCGATGTCGCCCCGGGGCCCGAGTTTCGCCTGAGCTTCGACGGTCTCCGTCATGCCAACGACCGTACGGTCGGCGAGATTTGAGCCTCAAGAAAGTTCTATGAAGTTGCGCGGCATCACCTGAGAGTGTCAATGGCCGCCGTGATGAGTGACTGGGCCTTCGTGCCGTAGACGGCCATGCGTTGCAGCCGGGCGAACGCTTTCACGTACACGTCGATCTCACCGGGCGAGGTGATGTTGATCTCCGCAGACAAGGTCTCCACCTGTACCCGCTCATCGTCGAAGATCATGAATGTCTCGACGGGCCATATGCGGCGCTGCGCGGTGAACGGGATCACTCCAAAGGCCACCGACGGGAGCGACAGCACCTCCAGGAGATATCCGAGCTGTCCGGCCATGACGGAAGGGGACCCGATGCGATAGCGCAGTGTCGTCTCTTCGACCAGGAGCACGAAGCGATGGCGACCTTCGTGGATGACGCGGGAGCGGGCCAGGCGGGCGGTCGCGGCGTCGGCGGCGTCGTTGGGGGTTCCCTGGAACTGGCTGATGGTGGACAGCAGCGCTTCGGCGTAGCCGTGGGTTTGGAGGAGGCCGGGCACGACGTTGGAACAGTAGACGCGGAACAGGCTGGTGCGGTCGTACAACGGGACGTCAACCTCTTGGCGGCGCCGGATGCCTGTGCGGTGGATTCGCTTCCACTCGACATACATCTGGTCCGCGTCCCGGCTGGCCGCGATCAGGTCGGGGGCGTGCCGGAGCGCGTCACATGCCTGGCACCACTTGCGGATGTCGTCGTCCGAGGGCGGTGTATGACCGTTCTCCAGCCGAGAGACCTTGGATTTGTGCCAGCCGCACCGGGCCGCCACCTCTTGGGCCTTGAGCCCTGCTGTCTTGCGGATGTCCACCAGGCGGGCGGCGACGGCTTCGCGAGCAGCCTGGGCTGAGGACGAGGGCGAGGCGTTCATGAAGGCGGCGGTCCCGGGGCAGCAGAGGTGTCAGCGGATCGAGTACTCCTCGTGCGGGATTGCCCGTTCCCAGATCGCGGTGAACGCGTCAGCGCACAGCTTGATGACTGCCGGGTCCTCCGATGCGTCGGGCTCGATGGCGGCGCCGTTGCCG
Organism: Streptomyces sp. NPDC000941; assembly: GCF_053599555.1. Classification (NCBI taxonomy): domain Bacteria; kingdom Bacillati; phylum Actinomycetota; class Actinomycetes; order Kitasatosporales; family Streptomycetaceae; genus Streptomyces; species Streptomyces sp. NPDC000941. Next base: position 7,770 of record NZ_JBSFMM010000193.1, on the reverse strand, counting down.
GAGAACAGGTTGAACCGCACGATCCGGTCGTCGATCAGCCAGAAGTCGTTGCCGGGGAGCGCGAGATCTGACGCACGACGCCGTGGAAGCCACCGTACGTGCTCGCCGGCTCGGATGTTGGCCGGGGTGATCGCGTGCTCGAAGCGGATGTAGTCGGTCACGGGCTCCGAGACGATCCGGGCGCGGCGGACGGACACACCTCGCGCCACGGTCCGCTCAACCAACGAAACCCAGGGGCGCCAGTAGTCCGAGCCGTAGGCGGGCAGGGCGCCTTCCTTCCGCCACGCCTCTACGACGTACCGCTCCTCGTCCACACCGTAGTGGTCGCGCATCTCCAGATGCAGCGCCGAATGCTGGGCCGAGTCCAGGAGTTCGTCAAAGCTGGGCACGTTCTGCGGCATCGCACGCCTCCCTGATCAGCGGCACCATCCGCGCCGGGATGCGGATGACGGCCTCGGTGTCGGGCTTCGGGCTCCGCTTCGCGCACTCGGCCTCGGTTGCCTCGTCCGCGACCCAGCCCTGAAGCACGATTTCGGGTTCGGACTTCGTATCGGTGTCGACCCAGACCGCCGGGCAGTTGCCTGCGCCGGTCTCCGGGTCGATCCCGACGAACTGTAGATCCATGGCCGCCTCCAGCGTCCGGTGGGTTGCGCTATGTTGCACACCCATCACACTCGGAGTTACCCACTCAACCACGTTGCGTGATGTGCAGGTTCGAGCCGAGGGCGCAGCGCGGACAGTTCCAGCCATCCCCACGAGTGACGGCGGCCCCTTTGAGTACAGGGGCCGCCGTTCATGGACGTTACTTGTGCGGGTCAGGTGGTGGGTAGCTCTCCATCGGCGACGGCGGTAACGAAGGACGCCCAACCGGACGGCGACACCAGGAGCGCCGGGCTGTTCGGGTCTTTGGAGTCGCGGATCGCGATCGCGCGGTAGGGGGGCGTCGACAGGTTTGCGACCTCGACGCAGTTGGTGCCGTTGTCGCTGTAGGAGGACTTGAACCAGTGGGCGTGCACGAGGTCTCGGGCTATCAAGTGGGTGGGGACGTTGGTGGTCATCAGGTGATCTCTCGGGATAGTTGGTTCAGGAACTTCGGGGTGTCCTCGGGAGGCAGGGCGGACCGCGACAGCGCGTCGAACTGCCGTGAGAACCGGCCGACCTCCCGGCGCTTGTCGGAGATGGACGAGGTACCGAATGCGGTGTCGACTTGGATGGTCGTCGGCATGATGTCGCCGAGGAGCAGGATGCTGAAGTTGTGCGCGAACAGGTACCCACGCATTGTCTGGGGGAGTACCTGCACGGTCACATTGTCGAGTGCGGCCAGCTTGGCGATCTCGTCGTACTGCTCGCGCATCAGCTCGGCGTCGCCGACGATGTGCCGCAGGGCTGGTTCGTAGAGGATGGCCCAGAACCTGAGCGGGTCCTCGTCACGGGTCAGCGCCTCCTTGCGCCGCATTCTCACCCCGACGCTCTGCTCCACGAATTCAGTCGTGGTCTCGTCGAGGGGTTTGGCGCTCACGTGCCTCGTGCGGGCGTATGCCTCGGTCTGCAACAGCCCCAGGATGAGGGTCGGGTTGTAGGCCCGGATCTCCTGTGCTGCCGCCTCGATCCCGAGGAACCGTGGCATCCCTGGTGTCAGCTCCGTGGCGAGAGGTGTCCACCACTCCCGGCTGGACGCTTCCCGCTGGGTTGCCACCAGCCTCTCCACTTCCTCCTCGTCGGTGACGCCGTAGCGGTCGAGTAGCTTGCGCAAGTCACTCGCGCTGCGGAGGTCCTGAAGCCCGGTCTCGACCCGTTGCAGCTTCGTATCGCTGAACGAGAATCCTTCCACGGCTTCTTGGATGCTGAGCCTTGCCCGCTTGCGTAACTCGCGGAGTTCATGGCCGAGTGCGATGCGTCGTGCTGTTGGCCTGTGCGGTGCCGCCATCGTTCTGCCTTTCTGAGGCAACTGCCCCTAGTTCGCGGCGATATGACCAGTATGGCGCGGCAACGCTTCGCTGGGTCAGTTGTTGCGTTCGTTATGGCATGTGCCATTTTTTGCTGAGTGGGTGATTAATTGTGGAATCTATTGTCTGCTCTGCGGGCGGGGCACGACAGTGGTTGTGCTCGGGAGCCGGGCCAGCAGTTATCGGATGACGCTGGGGTGCTCCCTGACCACACAACCACCGGCCACATGCAGGACCCCCGCGACGCGACTTGGGAGAGAGCGTCCGGGGGCGGTGGCCATCAACCCCACGGAGGTTGACGACATGGCACACGCTATCGCCTGGATCTTCGAAGCACTGCTACGGCTGGTGTTACCGCCGTCGGGCCGTCACCGCGCGGCCGGCCACCCCACAGCGCGGGTGTCCGACGGGCCTGCTCGACCCAGGGCGGCGGAGTGCATGATCGCCTCCGCCGCGGCGTTCCGCCCGGTTTCCGGCCCGCCGGATGGCCCCGGTGCCGCCATGGTGCGGCCCTATGTCGTGGCCGACGAACAGCGGAGCAAGCGCCGCCCGCGGGTTGAGTTGGTGTGTGCGCCACACGGGATGGTGGTGATCCGGTGACCGCCGACGGCCGGATCAGGCCCGTCCCATCCCCCGGGTGCGCTCTGTGCGCCACCCCTGGCGACTTCGGGCCCCACAACCACGCCGTTCCGCGCTCGGGCCTGTGCCCCGCGTGTATCGCGGCCGCGAAGCCCACCCGCGAAGGTCTGGAGCACGCGGTCGTGATCGTCGCCGGACAGACCCTCGCCGGAGCCGAAGCCCTCGACCTGGCCGACGCCGCGCCGGAAGAACTGGCCTATCACTTGGGCGCGGTGAAGCGGAGCCTGTGCAGCCTGCTCCAGCTCCTCGCGCCGGTCGGGGGAGAGGGAGGCCGCTGATGGCCGACAACCAGCCGGGGCGGGGCGAGCGGCCGAAGATGACGATGCGCGTCTACACCATTGCGCACGGCGGGATCGTCACCGCGCGGCGCGCGATCGTGGCCGTCCTCGCCGGGGAGAAGAGCGACGTCTACTCGATGGGGCAGGCGTGGCCGCCATGCCAGTGCCCCCGCCACCGCGACCACAACAACCCCGACCGCTTCAAGCGGTCCTGAGACCGCCGTCCAGCCCCATGCCCCCCACTCTCATGGGCGGGCTGGGGCTGGACGGTCCCGTCGCCGGGGCGCTCCCGGCCCCCCTTTACGACTCGTGGGAGCAGCGGTGGAAAGCAGCGTGAGTCTCGTCCGCGTCGGCGACGTCGAGTCCGTGTTGGATGACCTGGTGGGCATCTACAAGGAGTGCTGGGCGCACAAGCTCCACCTATCGCACTACGCCCCCGAGACGTTCGGAGAGCGGCTGCACCGGCACGCCGCCGAACCGGATTGGGAGGCCGTGGTGGCGTACGACTCGGGCGAGCCCATCGGCTACGTCTCTGCCAACCGGCTCTCCGGAGCCGATGACCGCTGGTGGCGACGGACACGCCCGGAGCCCGAACCGACGATTGAGGGATGGACCTCAGCCGATGGGTCAGTCTCCCCGTTGGGCCAGATCCAGCACCAGGGCGGCGATGTTCCACGCATCGTCGTCGCCTCGGTGGTGGCGGCCCTCCAAGGGAAGGCCGGCCAAGTGGGCCTGTGCGGTGCTGGGCCGCCAGCGCCCGGCACGCCTCGGCGAAGGGCAGGCCCTGTCCACGTCGGCCTGCGTCAACCCGGTCAGCTCCGTGCAGAACGGGCTCACTTTCGATCGGGCCGGGCGTACCAGCAGCCGGTGTTTGGCGAGGCGCTCGCTCGCGCGCAGGTCGACCACGGTGAGCCCAATCTCGATGATCTCGCTGACCTGGCCGGGTGGTGGCTGTCCCTCCCAGCATGTCGCTTCGACATCGACCGCGTTCAGCAGGTCCACGCAACAACACCACCGGCCGGTGATGGACGCGCTGAAGCTGCCGGCCGAGTGGACCGAGGTGGACGGCAAGAACCGCTTCTACGACGCGGGCGAGCGAGGTGCCGCTGGACGGGGCGGTGCGCGGGGTTTCAGGTCACCTCTTTGCAGCAGCGCTCTCCGGTGGCGCAGGTCCGGTGCCCGGTATCCGCGCCACCACCTCCTCCGGCGTGAAGTCGGCCTCGGTCTCGTACGAGGTGGTGCCCCAGCTCTGGCCGACATACAACGAGGACAGCCAGCGGGAGTCTCTCACCCACACGTCGTAGTCGCCCTGGACAAGCTGGTCCTCGTGTCTCCAACGGTCATCACGCTCGTAGAAGAAGCCGACGTCGGCCACGCCCGCGTCGGCAAGGGTCTGCAGGAGCGCACGGTGCTCCGCGCTGAGGGGGTTGTTGCGGCCGGCCACACGTTCCACGCGCTCGACGAAGCGGCGGGTGTGGCGGTCCACCCACTCCTCTTCGAGGAACTCGTCCATGCTGACCAGATCCGTCGGTTTCGCCTCGTGATCGCCGCCGCCCCCGTACGCGCCCTCCCACCGCACCCGGAAGAAGAAACTCGGATCATCCGGCAGGAGATCACCGGGGTCGTCGTAGTAGACGACAAAGACGCGGAAACGCACCCGCCGCCGGGGCGGGTCCAGTTCGAGAACGCGTACGCCGTATCCGCCGGAATCGCCATGTGGCCTTCGTCTCGCTTCTGGGGTCTCGGCGCGTTCGTCGGCCTCTCGTCCGCCGATGACGACAGCGGCGCGTACAAGCCGTCGAAGGAGGTCACAGCGCTGTGAGCGGAAACGCTCGACGGCAACACCGCCACCCCGGAGAACAATATCTGCGGTCGTGAAGTAAGAAATCGACGCGGCGCGCGAGAAATATTCCTGAGGCGGCAGGCGGTGCGGAATTGTTCACTACGCAGGGCCGATGTCGACGTGCTACTGTCGACATCAGTTGCAGGTGTGGTTGCCAGAAGATTTTTCCGACGGCTGATCATCACGGCGACACGGAATTCGCACGGGGTGCGTATTTCTGACACCGCCTCCGAAGGAGAAACAAATGGCTACTGGCACTGTGAAGTGGTTCAACGCGGAAAAGGGCTTCGGCTTCATCGAGCAGGACGGCGGCGGCGCCGACGTCTTCGCCCACTACTCGAACATCGCCGCCCAGGGCTTCCGTGAGCTGCAGGAAGGCCAGAAGGTGTCGTTCGACATCGCGCAGGGCCAGAAGGGCCCGACGGCTGAGAACATCGTTCCCGCCTGACGCACCGGCACTGACGCATACTTCGCAGCTGGGGCCCGCACCTTGGGGTGCGGGCCCCAGCTCGCTTTATTTTGAGGGTGATTCGACCCTGTCATTTCCGGCTCGTTCTCGCGATTCTCTGCGCCTCTCGGTTTGCTGCGGAAATTCCTTGATACGTGCCCACGTCGAGGAAGGTCCCGCATGAACCGCACCCGTACCACTCGCACATATGGCCGCTTCGGGGGAAGTGCTGCCGCAGGTCGCTCCGGCGTTCCGCGCCGTTCCAACGGTTACGGAAACCGACAGGCCGCGCAGGGCGAGTTCGCGCTGCCGAAGACGGTCACGCCCGCGTTGCCCGCCGTCGAGTCGTTCGCCGATCTCGTCATGCCGGCGCCGTTGCTGTCCACGCTCGGACAGGAAGGCGTGACCGTACCGTTCCCGATCCAGGCGGCGACCCTGCCGAACTCCCTGGCCGGCCGTGACGTACTCGGTCGCGGCCGCACCGGGTCGGGCAAGACTCTCGCCTTCGGCCTCGCGGTACTGGCCCGTACGGCGGGTCGGCGCGCCGAGCCGCGCCGGCCACTGGCGCTGGTCCTCGTCCCCACCCGTGAGCTGGCCCAGCAGGTCACCGACGCGCTCGCTCCCTACGCCCGCTCCGTGAGTCTGCGGCTCGCCACCGTCGTCGGCGGAATGCCCATCGGCAGGCAGGCCGGGGCGCTGCGCGCCGGCGCGGAGGTGGTCGTCGCGACGCCCGGTCGGCTCAAGGACCTCATCGACCGGGGCGACTGCCGGCTCGTCGACGTCGGCATCACGGTTCTCGACGAGGCCGACCAGATGACCGACATGGGCTTCATGCCCCAGGTCACCGCCCTGCTCGACCAGGCGCGCCCCGAGGGTCAGCGGATGCTCTTCTCGGCCACCCTGGACCGCAACGTCGACCTGCTGGTCCGCCGCTACCTGACCGACCCGGTGGTCCACTCCGTCGACCTGTCGGCCGGTGCCGTCACCACGATGGAGCACCACGTACTCCACGTGCATGACGCGGACAAGCACCGCACGACCACCGAAATTGCGGCCCGGGACGGCCGGGTCATCATGTTCCTGGACACCAAGCACGCCGTGGACCGTCTGGCCAAGCACCTGCTGAACAGCGGTGTCCGCGCCGCGGCCCTGCACGGTGGCAGGTCCCAGCCGCAGCGCACGCGGACCCTGGCGCAGTTCAAGGACGGTCACGTCACGGTCCTGGTGGCCACCAACGTCGCGGCTCGCGGCATCCACGTCGACAGCCTCGACCTGGTCGTCAACGTGGATCCGCCCAGCGACCACAAGGACTACCTGCACCGTGGCGGTCGTACGGCCCGCGCCGGCGAGTCCGGCAGTGTCGTCACCCTCGTGACCCCCGGCCAGCGCCGCGCCATGAGCCGGCTGATGGCTTCGGCCGGAATTACCCCGCACATCACCCCGGTCCGCTCGGGCGAGGCGGAGCTGAGCCGCATCACAGGTGCCCAGGCGCCCTCCGGCGTCCCGGTGGTCATCGCCGCGCCGGTCGTTGAGCGCCCCCGCCGCGCGTCTTCGCCGTCCTGGGACCGCCGGGGCCGCACCGGCAAGGGCCGATCCGTCGGCGCGGGGGTGCGCCGCAGGGCACAGCGGCAGCCCGGCGACAACTCGGCTGCCTAGGCCCGGCGCGGTCCCCGGGGCCACCGTGGTCTCCCTGGGGCCGCAGTGGTCTCCCTCCCTGGGGCCGCAATGGCCACCAAGCCGATCAACCTCTGCCGCAGGAGGCACCCTTGACGCCAGTTCAGACGCAGTACCGCATGCCGGACCCCGCCCCCGTGACCGTGGTCGACGACATCGAAGCGTACGGGCCTCGGGTTTGTGACGACATGACCGTCGAGGTGGCTCTGGCCGTCATGGCGGGTGCCCGTGTCGAGTACCTGACCGTGTGCGACAGGGACGACCAGAGCACGGGCTTGATCACCCTGGTCCGGCTCACCGTTCTCCGCGACAGTTCCACGTACACGGACCGGATCCGTCTGCGGGACGTCCTCGACGGATCGCTGCCCTCGCCCATCGCCCGCCCCGGCGGAGCCGGTGAAGTACGGCCGAGTTCCGGGCGTCTCCTCGCCCTCTTCCACTGATCCGCCTCGCCCCGGACAGCCCGTTCTCCTTCTCTCCGTGACTTCTCTCCTGTGAGGCATCATGCGCTGTGTCATCGCCCGGTACCCGTTCGACCTGACCAAGGCCGGGGTGCTGGCCTCAATGAAGGGCGTCAGACCCGAGCTCGTCACGGGTGAGTCCGTAACCATCGGCCGCCGCCGCTACCCCGTCAAGCAGGTGGGCCAGGTCATCACGCGACAGGACCGCCGTGACTTCACGGTCGGCGAAGTCACCCGGGCCATGGCGCGCCTCGGCTTCACCTGCCACGACTGCCCCGAGGCCGCGCCCGTGGGCGTGGGCGTTCCCACTCCGCTCCGGACCGCGTCGGCACTGTTCGGCGGGACCGGCCCCGTGGGGGTATGAGGACGGGCGGGAAACCGCCTTCAGGATCCCGGTGGGGGGCGGGGGGCCGGCCGCGGCGCGGCCCCCCCCCCGGGTTGTAGGGCGCGGGCGATAACAAATGCCGGGGACACGGTGAAA